>JAGGSB010000053.1 GCA_021159305.1 Deltaproteobacteria bacterium
AGAACAGGACATTTCTATCTTGGTAAAAAGCGGACATTTCTAAATTGGTTTGACAGCATTGCAGGATTACTTGACAAAAGAATGGATCGTGATATATTAACGGTCATTTGATATTAGAAGTGGGGGGGATAAATGGCAGGAATTCAGTTTACAAAGTCAGATTGGGACGAAGAGGTATTAAAATCTGATATACCGGTGCTGGTAGATTTTTGGGCTCCATGGTGTGCTCCATGCAGGATGGTATCGCCTATTGTTTTGGGGGTTGCTCAGGAATATGAAGGTAGGATTAAAGTGGGGCAATTAAATACCGATGAAGAGTCAGAAATCGCTATAAAATACGGTATAATGTCTATTCCTACGCTTATGTTTTTTAAAGATGGAGAGGTAATAGATCAAGTCATAGGTGCAGTTCCTAAAGAATATATAAGCCAGAAAATAGAGGAAGTTTTGAAGCATGATTGATATTGTTATTGTTGGGGGCGGCCCTGCAGCATATACTGCTGCAATATTTGCTGGACGGGCAGGGTTAAATGCTGTTGTATATGAAAGTGAATTAATGGCAGGGAAAATTGTATCTATTTCTCAAATAGAAAACTACCCTGGCTTTCCTAACGGAATCAGCGGTGAAGAACTTTCTGACAATTTACACAAGCAAGCGGAAAAGCTTGGAGTGGATACCGTTTACAATGAGGTTAAAAAAGTAGGACTTGATGGGAAATATAAAAAAATTTTGATTGATTCAGGAGAAACAATAAAGGCAAAAGCTGTAATATTGGCTATAGGTGAGATGGCGCAGAAACTTAACTGTTCGGGAGAAAGTAAGTTTTTAGGAAAAGGTGTTTCTTATTGTGCTATTTGTGATGGGGCATTTTTCAAGGGTAGAGATGTTGCTGTTATAGGTGGTGGAGATGCAGCTTTAGCCAGCGCTCTTTATCTCTGTCATTTAGTAAAAAAGCTATATCTTGTTCATCGGCGTAATGATTTAAGGGCAACAAAAATATTACAAGATAAATTAAAACAATGCGAGATGGCAGAATTTGTTTTGAATCATGAAGTGAAGGAGATTCAGGGGAAGAAATTCGTCAATGGAATACTTTTGCAGAACAAAGAGACAAAAGAGATAAAGAGATTAAATGTAGATGGGGTTTTTGTCTATATAGGGAGTAAGCCTAACACGGAAATCGTGCATGAACTTGTGAAGGTAGATGAACAAGGGTATATTATTACCAACGAGAAAATGGAAACTTCCTGTCCTGGTATTTATGCTGCAGGAGATGTGAGAAAGAAAGATTTGAGGCAGCTTGTTACTGCGGCAGCGGATGGGGCGATTGCCTCATTCCAAGCACGCCAGTATATCGAAATGCATTATTAATTTTCTTCCTGGGTTTGCAAATCTTCTTGAATTTTTGATGGATCAAACTGTATAGGCGGAACAATTATTGGGGATAATCCCATGCGTAGAAAAGTGCTTTGAACCATTTCTCTGAAATATGGCCAGCTATCCATAATTACAGTAGATTGCGAAAAAATCTTAAATATTTCGTCATCTATTGGACCGCCAATTTCAAAATCAAGAACAAAGGTAGGATTCACATAGCAAAAAATTTCATCTGAGTTATCTTTATTAGCTACCTTTAAGCTGAATTCCTGGAATACTCTTATATTTTTATCATCCAATACCTGATAGTATGCATTCCTGTCGATAAATACCTTTTGGTTTTCTGGAGAAATGCTTATTTTTTCATCATCAAACCCTGTTTCCAGCTTCAACAGGCGAATGCTGTGAAACTCAATATGCGAATTAAACTCGTTGTATCTTTTTTCTAAATCCTTCGCTTTTTCCATATCTCCCCCGCTTTTAATTTTCTAATTACTATTTCTTAGAACTTTTATAACAAAGTTTCGGTTACAATTCAACTCCTAATTTCTTCCACTATTTCGCTGTATACCCTGGTTATATCCTTTCTTCTAATAATTCCAATAATTTTCGTTTTATCTTTTTCATCTACCACGGGCAGTGTGTTTATTTCTTTAAAACCAATCTTGTGCAATGCATCATCTACCGATTCGTTGGGGGTTATGCTTATCACATTGAGGTTTGCCACATCTTTCGCCACCAGCATTTCGCTAACCTCAGGCGAATCTAAGACAGTTTTTATATCATGCAAGGTTACAATTCCTACCAGCTTATTTTTCGTGTTTACTATGGGAACATCATCCAATTTTTCAGAAGAGAGAATAAAGAATATGTTTTTTAGGGGGGCTGACTCTAAAACGGTTTTAAAATCTTTTCTTGCTATATCTTTTATTTTTACACTTTGCAGTGCGTGTCTTACAAATTCATAACGGTGAGCGGGTGAATGTCCTCTGTTTTCTGCTTGTTTTTCATAAATTGTCCATTTTCGACTGATAAAATAACTGATTGCCGAAACCCACATGGCAGGGACAACCAAATCATAGTTTCCTGTCATCTCAGCAACCATAATGATGGTAGAAAGAGGTGTGCTTGCCGCAGCGCTGAAGAATCCTGCCATTCCTACCAGAACAAATGCACCGGGTTGTTGAACAATAGTGGGCAGAACATAATGAAAAAAGCCTCCTACTGCACCACCTAATGTGCCGCCAATGACCATTGATGGACCGAATACGCCTGCCGAACCTCCACTGGATATGGTGAAAGCGGTGGCAAAGATTTTCAGAAAAGCGATGAGAAATAGTGTAGTAAATGCTATTTTACCCCACATTGCCAGCTGTAGAGTGCCATATCCCATGGATATTGCCTGTGGCATAGCTATTCCAATAATCCCTACAAAAAAACCTCCTATAGCAGGTTTAAAGTGTGGTTTGATATGTATTTTGTGGAATGTCTCTCTCACTCCATAGAATACCTTTACATAAATATAGGAAAACAAAGAGACAACTATAGCAAGTATAGTATAAGGTATCAGTTCTAAGGGGTTAGTAAATTTGAAAGCAGCTACTGAAAATAAAGGTGACCATCCAAATTTTGCCGCAAAGATAGAATATGCAATAATAGAGGCGATAAAAGCGGATAGAAGCACTTCGCTTTCTATTTCCAAATCTCTGTATAGAACCTCAGCTGCAAATATTGCTCCAGCCATTGGTGAGCGAAAGATAGCACCAATACCTGCTCCCATGCCAGCGGCCAAGAGTATTCTTCTGTCTCTCTCGGACAATTTAAGCCTGCCCGCTAAAAATGAGCCAAAACCTGCGCCAATTTGTGCGATGGGACCTTCTCTTCCTCCCGAACCGCCTGTTCCCAGGGTGATAGCTGATGCAATTATTTTTACAAAAGGCACGATGGGTCTTATTATTCCTCTCTTTTGGTGATAGGCTTCTATTGCAGCATCTGTTCCATGCCCTTCTGCTTCAGGAGCGAAGGTGTATACAATAAAACCGGACAACAACCCTCCGCATGTAGTGACCAGAATAAGTAAAAGCGGATTAAAAGCTTTATGGATTTCTCCGAATATCGGTGGTTCGCCTGTTGGAGAAGAACTGCTGTAACCAGCTATGCCTTCTAAAACATAAGTAGAAAAAAAGTGAATCGAGACGAGGAATACTATAGCGGCTAATCCTGCTATGATACCTACAATAACACTGTAAATGAGTATTTTACCGGTAGATATTATTTCTGCTTTTTTATAACTACGCCATAATTTTGATTTAAATGTAATTTTCATTCAACGGTTACGCTTTTCGCTAAGTTTCTGGGGTGGTCTACATCATATCCCAGATAGCTTGCAATACTATATGCAAAAAGCTGCAGTGGAACAATGTATAAGAACGGCGAAAATATAAGATCTGTTGAGGGAGTTGTAAGAACGAGACTGGCATTTTCCATCTTTTCAAATTTATCCGTTGTAACAGCGATAATCTCACCCTTTCTACTATTCACTTCTTTCATATTGGATAATGTTTTGTTTAGTAATAAAGAAGAAGGTGGAATAAGGAAAACAGAAGGAGTAACCTTATCAATAAGGGCAATGGGTCCATGCTTCATTTCGCCTGCCGCATATCCCTCAGCATGAATGTAAGAGATCTCCTTTAATTTCAATGCACCTTCTAATGCTATGGGATATAGAATACCTCTACCTAAGTATAGATAGTTTTTGAATTGAGAGTAATGGGGAGCAATACCTTGCATTTTTTGTAGGTTTATTTCAAATGTTTCATTGATTTTGTCAGGAATTTTTAAAAGTTCTTTTGTATAATCTTTTAGTTGTTGATTATTTAATGTTTTTTTGGTTCTGGATAGAAAAAGAGTGAACAAATACAAAATAGCCAGTTGTGAAGTAAAAGCTTTGGTAGAAGCGACGCTGACTTCCGGACCAGCATGGGTGTACAGGACATAATCGGACATTCTTGCAATACTGCTTCCTTGAACATTAACGATGGATAATGTAGGGATACCTTGCGATTTTGCATAACTTAGGGATTCTAAAGTATCTGCAGTCTCTCCTGATTGAGAAATGACAATAAATAGTGTATTTTTATCTAAAAGTGCATTTTCATATCTAAACTCAGAGGCAATTTCTGCAGTTGTAGGTATATGCGCTGTATTTTGTAGAATATATCTGCCTATCAGAGCGGCATAATAAGAGGTGCCACAAGCGGCAATTACAATCCTGTTTATGCTATCTGTAAAGTTAGTGTTCCATTTCAATTCCTCTTGCAATGCGAGGTTATCATCAATCCTTCCCAGCAGCGTGTTTCTTACCGCATCACCTTCTTCTGCAATCTCCTTTAGCATGAAATGTTTGTATCCGCCTTTTTCTGCCTGTTCCCTCGTCCAATCCACAGTAGATACACTCCTTTTTATTTTGTTTCCCTGAAAATCACATATCTTTATGTTGTTTTCATCTATCTCTGTTATCTCGCCATCGTCAAGAAATAAAAACTTATTTGTGTAGGGAAGAAGTGGGGTAACATCGGAGGCAATAAAGTTTTCTCCATCTCCTATTCCTACCACAAGCGGGCTTTTGTATTTTATTCCTATCAGTTTTTTTTCTTGCTTACATATGACTCCTACCGCGAAGCTTCCATTTAACATATGCACTGCTTTCAAGCAAGCGTTACGCAGACTCCCATTATAAAAATAGTCTATCAGATGGGCGATAAGCTCACTATCGGTTTGACTTTTTCTTTCGTATCCTTTTTTCCTTAAAAAGATTTCAATCTCTTCTACATTTTCTATGATACCATTGTGCACTATGCTAACTTCTCTGCTTTGCTGGGGATGCGCATTTATCTCATTGGGTTCTCCATGAGTTGCCCAGCGTGTATGTCCTATTCCTATACTCCCGCTTAGTGGCTTTTTAAATAGCTTATCTATCAGGTTTATTATTTTCCCCGACGCCTTTGTTGTTTTTATTTCCTTTTTATCTATTACTGATATACCGCTGGAATCATAACCCCTGTATTCCAACGCTTTTAACTCCTCTATGAGTAGAGGAACGGCATTTTTTTTACCGATATAGCCTACTATTCCGCACATTCTTTCTTCTTTCTATATTTTTTTACCCAATTTTCTATATTTTGTTGTGGGACTCGGGATATGACTAAGCTATAAGGGGGAACATATTTGGTTACTGTTGTTCCTGCGGCAGTAATAGCATCATTGTCTATTTCTACCGGGGCAACGATCTCTGTATTGGAACCGATAAATACCCTATCACCAATCTTTGTCTTATTCTTCTTATATCCATCGTAGTTGCAGGTAATAGTGCCTGCTCCTATATTTGCATCTTTGCCTATTTCTGTGTCCCCAATGTAAGTTAGATGGGATGCTTTTGTATTTTCTCCTATGACTGATTTTTTTACCTCTACAAAATTACCTATTTTTACATTGTTTTTTAACACTGTTTCCGGCCTTAAATGTGAAAAAGGACCAACAGAGCATCCTTTTTCTATATGGCTTTTTTCTATTATGCTGTATGGATGTATATTTACTTCATCTGATATTAGACTATCTTCTATAACTGAACCTACATCAATAGTGCAGCTCTGACCAATAACAGTATTCCCACGAATATGCCCCTGCGGATAGATTATGCTATCTTTTCCTATTTTTACATTATAATCAATGTATGTATTGTTAGGATCAATAATCGTTACACCTTCATTGAATAAATTTTCTATTATCTTGGCTTGCAATTTTTTTCTTATTAAACTCTGTTCCTTCCTTGTGTTTATCCCGAGAATTATATCGCTGTTACTTGATAAGTATGCATCTTTTTTTGCTGCATATTCTATTATATCCGTAAGATAATATTCTTCATGTGTATTGTTTCTTATAATATTTGACAAAAGTTTTTGAGCCTGAAAGGATTTTATCATATAAATGCCGCTGTTTACCTCATTTATCTTAATCTCCTCTTTGGTTGCTTCTTTTGCTTCTATAATTTTTTCTAACCTTCCTTCTTTTCTTTTTATTCTTCCGTAATCGGCAGGTTCATCTAACATTGCAGACATAAGTCCTACATCTAAATCTTTTATCTTTACAAAATCTATAAATTTATGGGCATCATCTCTACCTAGAAGGGGCGTATCTCCACCCATAACAAAGAGATATTCACAATTATCAAGGGAAGTGTTTTCTAATGCACATAAAAGAGCTGTAGCGGTGCCTGTTTGTTCTTTTTGCACCACAAAATCTATATTCCATCCCTCAAATAGTTTCTCCATTTCTTTTCTGATTGTCTCGTTGACTACCACTATTATTTTTTGTATATGGAGGTCTTTCATTGACTTAACAGGATAGAATATAACAGGGTTTCCGCACAAATCATGGAACAACTTTGTTTTATCGGACATCATTCTTGTGCTTTTACCTGCTGCTAAAATAACACCTATCATTGTTTCTCCTCTTTTAAGTATAAGTACTTCAAACAGAAATAGCATGCCAAATTTTATATTTTTGTTCAACCCTTTTCTTTTTATGTATTTTTTGCTATTTTTTGGAAATGCCGCACATATTATTATATAAACAATCTTTATCAGATTTGCTTTCATGTCTTAAACCCAAAGAAGAAAAGGTGGGTAGTTGTCTTATACAATATTTAGATGTGTTTGTATCCAATAATGAAGTCTTGATTCCTGTTAATATTATTACAGAAACGGGATGTGTAAGATTTGTTATAAAGGTTCTGCAAAAAGGTGAAAATACAATGGTAAAGATAGGAACAGGAGCAAAAGTAGAGGCAAATTATTTGATAAAGGAAGCAGTTAAGAGAGTTGGACTTTTCATACAAAAAAATACAAATAGTCATATAGTATGGAGCAATTTGAGCATTAACAAAAAAATGGATTATTTCTTCGATTATTCAAAGAGATTTGAGATAGACATAGATGCTTTCCGAGGTGTTCATAGTCTATTTAAGAATGAAAATCCATTGAATGTGGAGATAGGTTTTGGAAATGGTGAGTTTCTTTTATATCAAGCCCGGAAGGAAATAAATAAAAACTTTATTGGTTTTGAATTGGAAAGCAAGAGTTTCTCTTTGGTAAAGAAAAAATTATACGATTTAAATTTAGATAATGTAAAGATTATGCGATGTAATGGCACTTTTGCTATGGATGTTTTGTTCCGTGATGAGACTGTAGAGAATATTTTTCTCTGTTTTCCTTCCCCCTGGTTTAAAGAGAAAAATATTAAACATGCCGTAGTAAATAAAGATTTTGTCGATTTAATCTCTCACAAGCTAATGAAAGGCGGTTCGTTTGAACTTGTTACTGATAACTATCCTTATTTAGCCTACAGTGTTGAACTTTTAGAACAAAGCGGTTTTTTTCAAAAAGGGGAAATTAATATAAACCCAAAACGAGAGGTTGCTACCTATTTTGAAAGAAGGTGGAAGAGAAAAGGAAGAACGATCTATGGTATAAAATATTTTAAGATAAAAAGGCAGAATGAAAAGAGATGGCCGCTTTATAAAAAGATAAATTTCCCAATCGCAACCAACATGCCTCATAGGTGTTCAATAAAAAGAGGAAAAGCAATTTTGCGTATTCTGGATGTGTATAGTAGTTTATATTCTTTAGATATCTTTGTGGAAGCTATTGTGGGAGAAATAAAATATCCCCAGCATATATATTTTCACTTAAAAAAAGGAAAAACCCATTTTTTTCTTTATCCTTTTACTTCCCTTATTCCTACAGAAGGCGCGGAGAATAGTTTAATGTATATCTGAACCTGGAGGCATGTCTCCATCTACAGTGAGTAGCTTTACCTTACCCTTGTCCTCAGCAGCCAATAGCATTCCCTGAGATGTTACACCCATGAGCTTTGCAGGTTTAAGATTACTCACAATTATAATATTTTTCCCTATTAATTCCTCGGGCGAATAATGATCTTTTAACCCTGCGGCGAGTGTTCTTAAGTTTTCTTCTCCCACATCTATTTTTAATTTCCATAATTTACGAGAACCCTTTATCTCTTCACAGGAGATAATTTTAGCTACCTTGAGTTTAACCTTTTTGAGTTCATCTATATTTATTTCTTCTTCTTTCTCTATTTTTTCTTCAAATTTATGAAATAACATTTCCTTTTTTTTCACTTTTACCTCTTCTGTATTTAAATTTACATCATTTATTGTTTTTTCTGTTACTTTGCCCAAAAATCCCAGTTGTGTCCACATTTTATCAGCGGTGTCAGGCAAAAGAGGGGAAATTAGGAAACAAATAAGTCTTAAAGAAGAAAGTATATTATATAAAACCTCCTGCAATCTTTCTTCTTCCCCTTTTTTCTTTAGCACCCATGGTTCTTTATCTGTAATGTACTTATTTGCTTTGCCTATAAGCGACCATATTTCTTCTAATGCTTCATTGAATGCAAATCTATTCATATATTGCTTTATATTCTCTATCGCTTTTCTGCCTTCTTGTTCTAAATAGTGGTCTTCAACCTGAACTCTTTTTACTACTCCCTGGTTGTATTTTTCTACCATGGACAAAAATCTCCACACCAGGTTGCTCAAATCATTCGCCAAATCGCTATTTAAGCGATTGACAAATGCTTCTTCGCTGAAGTTTCCGTCCAGACCAAAGGGCACCTCTCGCAGCAGAAAATATCTGTAGGCATCACGACCATACTTTTCCATCATTTCAAGGGGATTTACCACATTACCCAATGACTTTGACATTTTTGTTTCTTTAACCATCCACCAACCGTGAGCAACAATATGTCTGGGCAAAGGAAGCTCTGCGGACATAAGAAAAGCAGGCCAGTAAACGGCATGAAATCTCAAAATGTCCTTTCCTACAAAGTGAACATCGGGTGGCCAGATGTTCCTGAATTTATCCTTATCATAAGCGTAACCTATTCCACTCACATAGTTAAATAAGGCATCGAACCACACATATATTACATGTTTCTTGTCGAATGGCACGGGAATACCCCAATCCAATGATGTTCGGGTAATACTTAAGTCTTTCAGACCAGATCTAACAAAACTTGTAACTTCATTATAACGAGATTGAGGTATCACAAATTCTGGATGCTCTTCATAATACTTTAAAAGTGGTTTTTCATATTTCGAAAGTTTAAAGAAATAGCTTTCTTCCGTTAATTTCTCTACTTTTCTTCCGCAATCTGGACATAGATGTTCTTTACCTACATCCAGATCTGTAAAATATGATTCACAATGGACACAATACCATCCTTCATAACTGCCTTTGTATACATCACCTTTTTCATACAGTTTGGTGAATATCTCCTGCACAGCTTCTATGTGTCTCTTTTCTGTAGTTCTTATAAAATCATCATTTGTTATGTTTAATTTAGTCCACAAGTCCTTAAATCTTATCACCACACTATCTGCAAGTTGAATGGGTGTTTTGCCCATTTTGTCCGCAGTTTTCTTAATTTTTTGCCCGTGTTCGTCGGTTCCTGTCAGAAAAAACACATTTTCACCCGAAAATCTTTTAAAACGGGCATAGGTATCTGCGGCAATAGTAGTATAAGAATGACCGATGTGTGGAACATCGTTTACATAATAGATGGGCGTAGTTATATAAAAATGTTTATTCATCTCAATTCTCCACTGTTGGATTCATTACTTATTAGATGAGCTTCTACCTCGTAGTCTTTCTTCTCGTTTCTTATAATTACTGTTCTTTTAAACGGGTTGGCGGCAATTATTTCTCCTTCAATATCACCCACTTTGATCTTTTTCCCAATAGGAGGAATGTATTTTAAAAAATCCTCATAGAGTCCATTCTCAAATGCCAGACAGCACATCAGTCTTCCGCATGCACCCGAGATCTTGTGCACATTGAGATTAAGATTTTGGTCTTTAGCCATTTTTACGGAGGTAGCACCAAATTGCCTTAGAAACTTACTGCAACACTGTTCTTGTCCGCACAAACCAACTCCTCCAATCATCTTTGCCTTGTCCCTTACGCCAATTTGCCTCATTTCAATGCGCGTTTTAAAAATGGAAGCAAGAATTCTCACTACCAGTCGGAAATCAACGCGCTTTTCTGCAGTGAAATAGAACACAATTTTACTTCTATCCAGTGTATATTCTGTTTTCACCAGTTTCATATCCAATCCCAATTTTTCTACCTCTTTTTTAAATTCGCGGGAGGCAGAAGCAGCAATTTTTCTATTTTCTTTCTGCACAGAAAAATCGTTTTCTGTAGCTTTTCTCAATATTGGCTTTAGGTCTGTATCATTGGAATCTACAACTTTTCTTATTGTGCCTATAGCAAGGCCTCTTTCTGATCCAGCAACTACTTTGTCATTTGCGGAAAGGTCTTCCGTCTCCGAAATCAAAAATGGCACGAGCGGTCCTATTTTTGCAAACTCAACTAGCGCTACTTTCATTCCCAAACTCCTTGTATAATTTTAAGAATAAAGAAAGCCAAAGCAATTTTATGTTTATATTGTAATTTTTAATGTGTAGGGAAAATTGCTCTAAGATTTTTGCATAGTCTGTATGTTCTTTGCACATTTCCAAACTTGCCGCCTCTATCAGTCCAAAGATTTTGTCTCTGTCTTTTATCTCAGTTAGTCTATTTGCCAATTCTATATACTGTTTTAAATTGTGTTGTTGTAATACTCGAACAAACTCAGAGACATCTTTTCTTTCTTTCTTCCCATGAAATGAAATTGCCCGGGAGCGCACTGTGTTTAAAAGGGGAAAAGGACTGCCCCATAGTATAAAACATATATAGGAAGGAGGTTCTTCCAATATTTTCAACAGAGCGTTTTGAGCATATATGGTTAATCCTTTTATCTTAAGTATAAAAAAACTCTTCTCCCCTTCTATTGGTTTATATAAAAGAGATTTCTTTATTTCTCTTATATCATCAACGCCTATTGAATCTTTTTTTAAGATATGAACATCGGGATGCAGATTTTGCCTTACCTTTTTTTTGCATATCTCATCTTTACACAGGGATTCCTCTATAAATTGTATAACCTGGTTCCATTCTGTGTCAAATATGTAAGCAGGATAAAACATCTTCATAGTTTATTCCAAATTTTTAAGATATCTTCATGTAAGGTTGCAATGTCCTTTTGCCCATCCACGACAAAGAAAGCTTTTGAAAAAGCTTTCTTCTCGGAAAGCTTGAGATAACCTTCTCTCACCTTTTTTAGAAAGGATATGCTTTCACTTTTTTCTTTATCCCTTTTTTTGCAGCGCATAGCACAAACCTCTGGTTGCATGTCTATCAGGAATACAACCTGAGGTAAAATGCTGTTGTTGGTGAAGCTGCTGAGTTTATATAGGAATTCCACATCTATACCTTTGCCAAAACCTTGATAAGCAATGGTAGAGTATAAGGATCTATCGCTAACCACGATAAAGCCTTTTTCAATGTTGGGTTTTACAACTTCTCTTATATGTTGTGATCTATCCGCTAAAAATAGTAGGAGTTCCGTTTCTTTATAAACCTTATTTTCAAGAAGAATTTCTTTAATTTTTATTCCTACAGGAGTTCCTCCAGGTTCTTTCGTCAGCAAACTCTTTATGTTGATAGATGCGAGGAAGGACTGAAAAAGCTTTGCCTGTGTAGTTTTGCCCGCACCATCCATACCCTCAAACGCTATGTATTGTGGCTTATCTTTCATACACTGAATATATCACAATTTTATTTTTTTTTCACTTGCTTTTCCCATAATAAGGTAGAAAATTTAAAAATAGCGGATATAATATAAACAAGGAGGTTGGAATGACACAAATTGAAGATTTGGTCGTAAAAACTTTTACCAGAGGAGGTTTTTATGACACAAATTGAAGATTTGGTCGTAAAAACTTTTACCAGAGGAGGTTTTTATGACACAAATTGAAGATTTGGTCGTAAAAACTTTTACCAGAGGAGGTTTTTATGACACAAATTGAAGATTTGGTCGTAAAAACTTTTACCAGAGGAGGTTTTTATGACACAAATTGAAGATTTGGTCGTAAAAACTTTTACCAGAGGAGGTTTTTATGACACAAATTGAAGATTTGGTCGTAAAAATCCTAAGGGGGAATTTTTATGACACAGATTGAAGCAGCAAAGAAAGGTATAATAACAAAAGAAGTAGAGATAGTAGCGAAGGATGAGTATATAGATGAAGAGCTGTTGGCGGAAAGGGTAGCTAAAGGTGAAGTGGTAATTTTGAAAAATAAGGTTCACGATATTCATCCTGTGGGTGTAGGAAAAGGATTAAGAACCAAAGTCAATGCTAATATAGGTACTTCTCCGGATGTACTCAGTTTGGATACAGAATTGGAAAAATTAAGGGTAGCGGAAGAGGCGGGTGCAGATACGGTAATGGACCTATCAACAGGAGGAGACCTGGATGAGATAAGAAGGGAAATTCTTAAAAAATCCCAAATTATTGTGGGAAATGTGCCTATTTATCAAGCAGCGGTGGAGGTAGGAGAAAAGAAGGGAAGCATCGTATATATGACAGAGGATGATCTGTTCAATACTATTGAAAAACATGCAAAAGACGGTATCGATTACACCACCGTGCACTGTGGTGTTACATTACAAACAATAGAAAGGCTAAAAAGAGGAAGAAGGGTTGCTGATCTTGTTTCAAGAGGGGGATCTTTTCTTACGGTGTGGATGCTTTATAACGGGAAGGAAAACCCCTTGTATGAACATTTTGACAGGTTGTTGGATATTGCAAAAAAATACGATTTTACATTGTCGTTAGGAGACGGATTTAGGCCTGGTGCAATTAGTGATGCTACGGATAGATCACAGATTCAGGAACTGATCCTTTTAGCTGAATTACATGATCAAGCTCTGGAAGCAGGTGTTCAATCAATGATTGAAGGACCGGGACACATTCCCATAAATCAGGTAGTTGATAATGTAAGAATAGAAAAAACACTTGCTCACGATGCACCGTTTTATGTGTTGGGACCTGTAGTTACGGACATCGCACCGGGATACGATCATATAACATCTGCTATTGGGGGAGCTATAATAGCAGCGGAAGGTGTGGATTATTTGTGTTATGTGACACCAGCAGAACATGTGAGATTGCCTACAGCTGAGGATGTAAGAGAAGGTGTTATTGTTACTCGTATTGCTGCACATGCAGCAGATATTGCCAAAGGTGTGAAAGGGGCATTTGAGTGGGACCTGCAGATGGATAAAGCAAGAAAAGCGTTAGATTGGGAGAAGATGATACAGCTTTCTATAAACCCTAAATTGGTTAAAGAGATGAGGGCATCATCACTGCCTAAAGAGAAAGATGTTTGCACGATGTGTGGCAAATTTTGTGCTATAAAGCTTTTACAGAAAATATTAGGCGAAGAATGAATATAGATGATGTAATTTTGCAACATTTGTATGATAATATAGGCAATTTTGTTCCTGGGGTGGAGATATGCAGAGAAGCAGAAGTTAGTCGTATCGCTATCTGGAACAGAATAAAAGGTCTAAGGAAAATGGGGTTTAATATTGAATCCAAAAAAGGGGTAGGATATAAGCTGGTAGAGAAGGGGAAAAATATACTTATTCCCTTTGAAATTAGGAATAGACTGTTTACAGATGTTATTGGTAAAAGAATTGAATATTATAGATTTACTTCTTCTACTATGGATGAAGCGGAGAATTTGATAAAAGCTGGGTGTCCTCAAGGTACTGTAGTTATCGCAGATGAGCAATACAGGGGAAGGGGAAGGAGAGGAAAGGAGTGGTTTTCTCCCCGGGGGAATAATATTTATCTCTCTGTTATTCTTTTTCCAGAATATCTTTCTATGGAATGTGGTATTCTCATAATGTTTATGGGTAGTATTGCTATTGTAAAAGCACTGTCTGATTATGGAATTGATGCCAGGATAAAATGGCCTAATGATTGTATGGTGGATGGAAAGAAGATAGGTGGCGTGCTGATGGAAACGACAAGCGAAGGAGAATTTATAAAAAATGTTGTTTTAGGTTTTGGGATAAATATAAATCAGGATGAGTTTCCTCATTCATTAAAAAATATTGGCATATCTGCACTGACAAAAGCGAAGCATGAGATTGATCGAGTAGATGTAATAACCCGTCTATTGTATTATCTGGAAGAATTATACTTACCATTGGGAAAAGGAGGCAGGGGAAAGATATTGGATTTGTGGAAAGGATACTCTGATACAATAGGAAGAAAAGTTGTAGTAGATGCTGGGAATAGGGTGATTGAAGGGGAAGCAAAAGATATAGATGGGTGCGGCTTTTTGCTGGTAGAAACAAATAGAGCCTTAGAAAAGATTACCTGTAGGGAGAGTCTGCGATATATATAAAAGGAAAAAAATTGATAGTACAACTCAAAAAGGAAAGGTAAAAATATTATTACGATCGTTTAGTAAAAATGATAAATTATTCATTTTTTCTGTCTGTTTTGTTTTTATTGTCATTTTTTTAGCTATCTTTGCATTATTTGTTTCACCTTATAATCCTTATGAAATAAATACCAATGCGGTTTTTCTTGCTCCTTCTTTTTCGCACCCCTGTGGAACGGATAGATTGGGGAGAGATATATTATCTCGCATTATCTATGGAAGCAGGGTATCCATAGAGGTTTCATTGATAGCAGTTGGCATATCCGTATTATTGGGGTGTATGATAGGTGCTGTGGCTGGATTTTATGGCAGGGTTGTAGATTCTCTTCTTATGCGTTTCACAGATGTTATGCTTACTTTTCCTACATTTTTTCTCATTTTGGCGGTGGTTACATTTCTTGGTCCTAGTATTGTTAATGTGATGATTGTCATTGGGTTAACAGGCTGGATGGGTGTAGCAAGGTTGGTAAGGGCTGAGGTATTGAAACTAAAGAATATGGAGTTTGTAAAAGCAGCAAAGTTATTTGGGGCAAGCAATGTTTATATTATTGTTAAACATCTTTTGCCAAATGTCATGGGTCCCGTAGTTGTTTCTGCTACATTAGGTGTAGGTAGTGCCATACTTACTGAATCAGCATTAAGTTTTTTGGGATTAGGTGTTCAACCCCCTACACCTTCCTGGGGAGAGATGCTTTCCGAAGGTAAAGATTACTTGCAGGTGGCATGGTGGCTTTCTTTTTTCCCTGGTCTATCCATTTTTCTAACGGTGCTTTCTTTTACTATAATAGGCGAGCGGTTTCATAAATGATACAAGCAGATAAGAGATCTATAACGAATTTTGACTGGATACTGTTTTTGTGCATTGGACTGCTAACAGGTATTGGTCTTTTTACATTACATTCTATTGTGGGGAATAGTGTTTTGTTTTATAAGCAGATTTTATGGAATGTTATAGGATTTTTTATCTTTTTTATCTGCCTGAGTATCCCTTCCAGAGAATGGAAATCTTATTCTAATTTCATCTATATTGTTACTATTCTTTTGTTGATACTTGTTTTAGTAGTCGGTATTGAAGAAAGAGGTGCCAAGAGATGGATTGGTCTGGAGTTTATAAATATTCAGCCTGCAGAATTTGCCAGGTTAGGGCTTATTTTTATGCTTGCCCACTTTTTTCATGAGCATCCCCAAAGTGGTCCCTATTCAGCAAGAAATCTACTTTTCCCTTTTCTACTCAGTCTTTTGCCTATACTACTCGTTGCCAAAGAGCCGGATTTGAGTACAGCGAGTCTTCTGGCTTTGATTTCTTTGGGAATGATAATGGTTGCTGGAGTAAAAAAGAAGCTTATACTGAAAGGCTTTATTATTCTTGTTCTTATTTCTCCCCTTTTATGGATGTCATTGAGGGGTTATCAGAAACATAGATTAGTTGCCTTTTTAAATCCCCATTCTTCAGCAACAAAATATGGTTATCATATAATCCAGTCAGAGATTGCTATTGGCAGCGGAGGTATTTTGGGGAAAGGAATAAAATCTGCCACTCAATCCAAATTCCATTTTTTACCTGAGGAACATACCGACTTTGTTTTCTCTGTATTTGCCGAACAACGAGGTTTTGTTGGTTGTTTTATTCTTATCTTTTTATATGCGTCTATTGTTTGGAGGGGATTATATGTTGTTCAAAAAGCCCGCTGGCGATTTGAAAAATTTACTGCTGTAGGTATTGTTATTATGTTTGCAGTATCCGTAATACTCAACATTAGTATGACCATGGGTCTTTTCCCGGTTGCCGGCATTTCCCTTCCCCTGATGAGTTACGGAGGGAGTTCTACGATATTAAACTTCGCCGCATTGGGTATACTTGTAGGCATGGGAATGAGAACATACGAGCGCTAAGGAGGTTTTATGATTTCACGATATAGTACGAAGGAAATGAACGAGATATGGAACGAGGGAAACAAACTGAAGGTATGGTTAGAAGTAGAGATTAAGATTGTAGAAGGGTGGGAGAAATTAGGAGAAATTCCGAAAGGAACAGCAGATGTAATAAGAAAAAAGGCAAAATTTAACATAGATAGGATAAAACAAATAGAAAATGTAACCCGACATGATGTGGTGGCATTTGTAGAGAATGTGAGAGAATACTTAGGTGATGAGGGGAAATATCTTCACTTGGGCGTGACTTCTTCTGATATTATAGATACAGCAATGGCATTAATGTTAAAGAAATCTGCAGAGATAATAATAAAGGATATTCGTGTTTTGATGGATATATTGAAGGAGAAGGCCTACGAATATAAATATACGGAGATGGTCGGCAGGTCTCATGGTATACACGGAGAACCTATTACCTTCGGACTTGTTCTTGTTCTATGGTATGAGGAGGTGAAGAGAAACTTAGATAGAATGTTATCTGCCAGGGATAATATTTCCTATGGAAAGATATCTGGTTCTATGGGCACTTTTGCCAATGTGCCACCGCAGATAGAGGAATATGTATGCAAGTCTTTGTCATTGAATCCTGCTCCCATCTCTAACCAGATCATTCAACGAGATAGGTATGCTCATTACCTGTCAGTGCTGGCTATCATCGCATCCAGCATAGAAAAGATCGCTCTGGAAATTCGTCATTTGCAGAGGACAGAGGTAAGAGAGGCAGAGGAGTTTTTCTATTCTGGTCAAAAGGGTTCTTCTTCTATGCCTCATAAGAGAAATCCTGTTCTCTCGGAGAACTTATGTGGGTTGGCGAGACTGGTAAGATCTTATGCTCTGGTTTCCTTTGAAAACATTGCCTTGTGGCATGAGAGAGACATTAGTCATTCTTCCAATGAAAGAGTTATTTTGCCTGATGCGAATGTTTTGGTAGATTTTATGTTGAAAAGACTGATTGGTATTTTGAGAAATTTGATTGTTTACAAAGATAAGATGAAGGAAGATATTTATCTTACTAAAGGGTTGATATTTTCCCAGCGTGTTATGGTAGAATTGGTGAAAAAGGGCATGGACAAGAAAACAGCCTATGAGATAGTTCAAGATTGCGCTATGAGAGCCTGGGAAAAGAATCTGATATTTAAAACATTAATTATAAATAATAAGAAAGTAACAAAAATAATGACAGAGAAAGAAATCGAGAAATGTTTTGATGTGTCTTATTATACGAGACATGTTGATGTTATATTTGAAAAGGTATTTAAAAGATTTGACAATAAAGTAAAGAATTTGTAATAATTGTGTTAAAATTTCGAGGAGGTGTGAAATGGTGAAGGTAACAATTGATGAGGATGCTTGCATTGGTTGTGAGGCCTGTTCAGATGAGTTGCCTGAGGTTTTCGAAATGGTTGATGACAAGGCAAAGGTAAAAGACCCAAATGCAGCACCTGTTGATAAGATCAAGGAAGTTGCTGAAGCCTGTCCAACAGAGGCGATTACCGTAGAGGAATAATCAGGAGGACAGCATCCTTGTTTTTAAAAACAAGGATGCTGTCAATGTCTTTTTTTCTACAAGGATAGTCGTTTCGTTTTTTAAGATAATGCGTCTTTTATAAAGGGATTATGTTCTTGTTCGTGGAACAATGTTGTTTTATCACCATGTCCAGTATAGACAATTGTATAAAGAGGTAAATTAAATAGTTTTTTTAGGCTGTGTGTAAGTTCTTTGGTGCTACCGGTGGGCAGATCTGTTCTTCCTATAGATTCTAAGAACAGAGTATCTCCAGAAAAGAGTATGTTATTACATTCATCGTAAAAACATATGCTGCCCCTGGTATGTCCTGGTGTTTCTATTACTTTAAGAGATAAACATCCTATCTTTATAATATCTCCCTCCCTTAAAAGATTATCTGCTGGTGGTGAGGGGTTGCATTGTATCATTATTTGCATTGCATTATCATAAACAAATTGAAGCTGGACTGCATCTCTCTCGCCGATCATAAGCGGTATATTAAATCTTTCCTTTAAGTCTTTATTCGCACAGGTATGGTCAGGATGATAGTGCGTATTCAATATGGCGGTTGGGTTCAGCTTTCCCTTTTCTACATTTTTGATAATTGTTTTTCCGTTGCCACCAGGATCAATAATCACCGCTTCTTTTGTTTCATGATCTGCATATATGTAGCAGTTTGCCTGTAAAAGTCCAACAACGATTCTTATTAATATGAAGTTTCCCACGTTATTATTTCTTCTTTTAATTTCCTGCTCCATCTGTATCCTCCTAAAAAACCGTTTTTTCTTATTATGCGATGACAGGGGATAAACAAAGCATGTCTATTTAAAGAGAGCATTTTCCCTATTATTCGAGGATGACAACACAGTTTTTCAGCCAATTCTTTATAACTCGAAGTTTCTCCTGCTTTTATTTTTCTTACTTCTTTATAAAGTTTTATCTGAGAGGGTGAGTAAGCTTCAGTATTTAATATTTCCCATGGAGGAAGAAACTTACCATAAGAAGAGAAGAAAGAAACGAGGAGATCTTTTATCTCTCCCTCTACTTCTTTTCCCTGTTTATTATTTAAAAAATCAAGTGAAAATATACCATTTTCTATTCTAACCGTTAGCCATCTGTTAAAAGGAGTTTTATAATGGAATATTTCCACTATTTACCGACAGCAATTTTTATATGAAAGAGATTGATTATTGTATATTCTTTAATTTCTTTCATTAACTTTTCAAACATTTCAAATGATTCTCTTTTATATTCTATCAGCGGGTCTCTTTGACCATAACCACGCAAACCTGTACTCTCTCTCAAATAATCCATAGTTCTTAAATGTTCTTTCCACAAGGCATCTATTATCTGCAACATAATCATTCTTTCAATTTCTCTCATCTGGTCATTGCCTATAAGTTTTTCCCTTTCCAGATAGAATTTTTGAAGCAGAGAAACGATTTTATCCTTTATTTTTTCTCTATTTTCCTTGATTTTTATTTCCTCATCGGATAAAGGCACCTCAAGGTTAAACATTCGTTTGAACATCTGGCGGAATCCCTTTGTATCCCAATTTTCTACATCTGTTGTTTCCGAAAAATAAATATCTATATTGTTTACAACAATATCATTTACATCTTCCAATATTGAATCTTTTAAATCCATCCCTTTAAGTATTTCTTTTCTCTGGGTGTAGATTATTTCTCTTTGTTTATTCATCACATCATCATATTCTAACAGGTGTTTTCTCATATCAAAGTTATATGCTTCTACCCGTTTCTGGGCATTACCTATTGCTTTGGTAACAAATTTGTTCTGTATTGGTTCTCCATCCGGAACACCCAATTTGTTCATGATTAACTTCAGTCGTTCTGACCCAAATATTCTCAATAGGTCGTCTTCTAAAGAGAGGTAAAATCGTGATTCACCAACATCTCCTTGCCTCCCTGATCTACCTCGTAGCTGGTTGTCTATCCTGCGAGATTCATGTCTTTCTGTTCCTAAGATGAATAGTCCACCCAGTTTTTGCACTCCTTCACCTAATTTTATATCTACTCCTCTACCTGCCATATTAGTAGCTATGGTTACCGATTTTTTCTCTCCTGCATGGGCTATAATCTGTGCTTCTTTTTCGTGGTGTTTGGCATTGAGTACAGTGTGAGGGATATGCTGTTTTGCGAGCATACGATGCAAAACCTCCGATTTCTCTACAGAGGTAGTACCTACTAAGATAGGCTGCTGTTGTTTGTGTCTTTTTTTTATTTCATTTACGATTGCTTGCAGTTTTTCTTTTTCTGTTTTGTATATTACATCATCATAGTCTTTTCTTATCATTGCTTTGTTAGTAGGAATTACTACCACCTCTAAATTGTATATCTCTTTAAATTCTCTTTCTTCGGTGATTGCTGTACCTGTCATGCCTGCCAATTTATCATACATACGGAAGTAATTCTGGAAGGTAATGGTGGCTAAGGTCTGGCTTTCCTTTTGAATGCGCAGATGTTCTTTTGCCTCTAAAGCTTGATGCAATCCATCCGAATATCTTCTATCTGGCATTACTCTACCCGTAAATTCATCCACAATGATCACTTTCCCGCCTTTTACAATGTAATCTTTGTCTTTTTTAAATAGAGTATGTGCTTTTAGAGATTGATTTACCATGTGCAATATTTCCATATACTTCACATTAAAAAGGTTATCTATTCCTAACGTTTTTTGTATCTTATCCACACCGCTGTCGGTAAGAGTAGCTGTTCTCATTTTTTCATCTACTTCACTGTCCTTTTTAGTAAGTGTTCTTATTGCCTTATCTGCTTCGTAGTACGTCTTGGTGGATTCTGTCGTTGGTCCAGATATGATCAAAGGGGTTCGAGATTCGTCGATGAGAAGAAAATCTACTTCATCTACGATGGCATAATAGAATTCGCGCTGTACATAATTTTCAATAGAGTATTGCATGTTATCTCTTAGATAATCAAAACCAAATTCATTGTTTGTTCCGTAGGTTACATCTGCTTGATAGGCTTCTCTTCTTGTGCAGGGTGAAAGGGTGGTTTTGAATGTGCTTTCATCTTCCCAATCTATTAAGTGAGATTTGTTTTCACCTTGAATTACGCCTACCGAAAGACCTAAAAACTTATAGATTGGTCCCATCCACAACGCATCTCTTTTTGCCAGATAATCATTTACCGTTACCAGATGAGCACCTTTTTCCAATAGAGCGTTGAGATAGATGGGTAAAGTGGCTACCAGTGTTTTCCCTTCTCCTGTTTTCATCTCGGCAATATTGCCCTGATGTAGTACATTGCCTCCTATTATCTGCGCATCGAAGTGTCTTAAACCTATTGTTCTTCTGGATACTTCTCTCACAACGGCGAATGCCTCAGGAAGGATGCTCTCTAAAGATTCGCCTTTGGCAATCTTTTCCTTAAATTCATTTGTTTTATTCTTTAAGCCATCGTTTGAAAGTTTGGATATGGTTTCTTCTAAACCATTTACTTTTCCTACAATAGGCCATAGATCTTTTAATATCCGTTCATTCCTTGTCCCGAATACTTTTTGTAAGACTTTACCGATCATCTTTTTCCTCTTTTATTTTTAAAGGTTTCTTTATATGTTTATAAAGATTAGCTGTCCTGGAAGAAAAATCAAGCATTACATTTGAATATATAATAATCCGAGGTAAAAGGAAAGAATATTAGCCACAGATAAACATAGTTGATAGTTGATAGTTGATGGGTTTTTCTAAACGCATAATATTTCGTATTTTCTTAGCATAAATTTTCACAATGCGACAGAAAAAAAAGAGAAAATGTTGTATTCTCATCTCCCTTGTCCCCTACTTTCCCCTCTCAGGGGGGAATACAAAGGGGGTCTATCCGTTATTCCGCACCCTCCTGTCATTCCGTCCCCGCATCGGTGTGCGGGGTGACATTGCTTGATGCGGAATCTGGATTCCCGCATTTGCGGGAATGACACGGGAAAAGGTAATCCGAGGCTAAAAATATCTTAATCCAGAAGCTAAATCTAAATATTTATGGGTGAATTTCAACTATTCTAATCTGTCTCTTGCTGGAGCTTTATCGTGGGACTCGAATTACTGATTGTGTTTGAATATTATGGAAAATTAAAATAGAATGCCGTTATGAATGTAGTGGCGTTGGATATTGGAGGTACCAATACCAGGATAGCTCGTATCTCAGGAAGATTAAATATAGAAGAGGAAATTGAGATTAAAAGCGGAAAGAGTTTAGAACAGTTAACAAAGAGTATTATTGAATATATAAAAAAAATGATGAATAAGGAGACAAAAAAAATAGGCATAGCTGTTGCCGGTGCAGTAGATTATAAGGAAAAAATATTGAAAAAATCACCCAATCTGCCATTTTTAAATGATTTTTCTTTTTTAAAGATACAAGAAGCAATACATCTCCCGTTATTTTTGGAAAATGATGCCAATGCTGCCGCTTTTGGTGCTAGCAGACGATTTAAGCTTCCTTATATTATTTACATAACACTGGGAACGGGTATAGGAGGAGGAATTATAATAGACAATAGAATTTTAAGGGGTTATCAGGGGTATGCGGGAGAAATAGGACATATAACTGTTATGCCCTTTGGAAAGAGATGTACTTGTGGTAATAGAGGATGTTTAGAGGCTTATATAGGGGGATGGGCATTGCAGAGGGAAATAAACAAAAAGTGGGAAAATAAAACCGTAAAGGATTTATTTGATTTGGCGAAAGGGGATAAAAGAGCATGGAGGATGGTGCAGCAGTTCTCTGTATTTTTAGGCATAGGGGTGGCATCATTGATAAATATCTTTAATCCTCAAGCGGTAATCTTTGGGGGAAAAATGAGCCATTCCTATCCTTGTTTTTATAATAGGATGAAAGAGGTAGTAAAAAGAAGAGCTTATCTATCGTCAAGTGTCAAATTCATTAGAGATTCTTTGCCGGATAAAGCAGGATTGCTCGGTATGGCTCATATTGCATTAGAAGGCTAATGTATGGAGAAAATAATAATAAAGGGCGGAAAGCCATTATGCGGTAAAGTGAAGATAGGGGGAGCAAAGAATGCTGCTCTTCCTCTTATTTCTTCGTCTATTTTATTAGACGGGAGATGTGAGTTTTCCAATGTTCCTCAATTAAGAGACGTAGAAACGATTTGTAAATTGTTAGAGCTTATGGGAGCAAAATTTGAGTTGAAACAACACAATCTCAAAATTGATGCCAGTAATATAAATAAAACATTCGCACCTTATGATTTAGTGAAAACAATGCGTGCATCCATACTTGTTTTGGGTCCTCTTTTAGCTAAATATAAAAAGGCCAGAGTTTCACTGCCTGGAGGCTGTGCCATAGGAGAAAGGCCTGTAAACTTGCATATAGAGGCGTTAAGAAAATTGGGAGCTCTTATTGAAGTAAAAAATGGATACATTGAAGCTAAAGCGAAAAAACTAAAGGGGAGAGAAATATATTTTGATATTCCTACTGTTACTGGAACAGAGAATGTGGTTATGGCTGCTACTCTTGCCGATGGAATTACAACGATATTGAATGCCGCCCAAGAGCCGGAGGTAGTAGATTTGGCAAATTTTTTGAACGGTTGTGGTGCAAAAATAGAAGGTGCAGGAACAGAAAACATTGTTGTGAGCGGCGTGAGTAGTTTGAAAGCAAATAAAGTACACAACATAATTTTTGATCGAGTAGAAGCGGGAACATATATGGTTTTAGCCTGTGCAACAAAGGGAGATGTGGAGATTATAGACGCTCCTTATTCTCACCTGCACGCTGTGGTGGAAAAACTGGAAGATGTAGGAGCAAGCATAAATGTGAAAGAAAACGGACTAAGAGTAAAAATGAAAGGCAAAATAAAGCATACAGATATAAAAACCATGCCTTATCCTGGTTTTCCTACTGATATGCAGGCACAGTTCACATCACTTTTGTCCATTGCAGATGGAAATAGCGTAATTACAGAAACGATTTTTGAAAAGAGATTTTCGCATGTGCCAGAGTTGGTAAGAATGGGAGCAAATATAAGAGTAAGCGGTAACCATGCAATTATTGAAGGAGTTGATCATCTAAACGGTGCTCCTGTTACTGCGACCGATCTCAGAGCAGCAGCTTCTTTAATCATTGCAGGATTAGTGGCTCGCGGAGAAACAACAATGTTTGGGGTTCATCATTTGGATCGGGGGTATGAAAATTTAGAGCAAAAAATCAGTGCGCTTTCAGGATTTATAAGGAGAGAAAAAAGTGAATAGACTTGTTGTTGCTTTATCCAAAGGGAGGCTTTTAGACGAAGCATTGAATATATTTGTAAAAAAGGGGATAGATGTTCAATCTCCTCAAAATGGCAGAAAACTTTATTTTGATGGACGGGAAGGAAAACTGAGGTTTATTATAGTGAGAGCTCAGGATGTACCCACTTATGTTGAATATGGAGCGGCGGATTTGGGAATAGCGGGATATGATGTATTAAGAGAACAAAACAGAGATTTATACGAACTGATTAACTTGAATATAGGGCGTTGTAAGATGGTAGTGGCTGGAAAGACTGATGTAATATCTCCTTTAAGACCTTTGAGGATAGCTACTAAATTTCCCAACATAGCTAAGGATTTTTTTATAAAGGAAGGAATAAATGTGGAGATAATAAAACTTTATGGTTCTATAGAATTGGCACCGCTTTTTGAAATATCGGATTGGATTGTAGATATTACATCTACTGGCAGAACATTAAAAGAGAATGGGTTAAGAGTAATAAGAGAAATTTTCACATCTACTGCTTATCTTGTTGCCAGTAAAGGGAGCTATCACACAAAATATAATGAGATTAAGGAATTGATGGATATTCTTACATGATGAATGGAGTCAAAGTGTATCTTCAATTTCTAAAGGATACGGTTGGAATAGAATATATGAAAGGTACAGGAGATATAGATAACAAAGAGAAAGAATCCTTGCAGAGATTAAAAAAAGAAGTGGAGAGATGCAAGAGGTGTCCGCTTTTTAGAACTCGCACCCATGTTGTGTTCGGTGAAGGGAACGAAGATGCGGAAATTATGTTTGTGGGAGAAGCACCGGGCAGAGAAGAAGACCTGTCAGGCAAGCCATTTATAGGTAGGGCAGGGAAATTAATGGATGGGATCTTTGAGAAAATAGGGTTAAGGAGAAGGGATATATATATAGCTAATTGCATAAAATGTCGACCTCCAGAAAATAGAAACCCCAAACCAGAAGAGCTTTTGATGTGCTTTCCTTATTTAGAAAAGCAGATAGAAATTATTAAGCCCAAGATTATCATTTGTTTGGGAAAGTTTGCTGCACAACAACTTTCAGGTAGTGCGTTGCCTATCTCTGTCTTAAGAGGAAGAACAATGAAGCATAGAGATGTTACTGTTATTCCTACTTTTCACCCTGCTTACCTCCTAAGAAACCCTCATGCAGTAGATTCATTTACGGAGGACTTGATAAAAGCGATGAAAATGGTATGAGAAGAAGATTTGTTTCTCTGTTTTTTTGCGTTTTTTTAATACTGTTTTCTTTTCCCTCGTATGCCATAGAAAAGGTGGGATGTTTACTTCCATTAAGCGGAAATATAAAATATTTTGGTCTAAATTTTTTTAATGGTTTGTCTATTCCCTTATCAGAAGCAAGTATTCAGACAATAGTAAAAGATATATCTTCAGAAGATTTACAAAAACAATTAAAAGAACTCATACAAAAAGATAGAGTCAACCTCATTGTGGGTCCGTTTTTGAGTGTGCATGTAAAGGCATGTGTTCCTATTATTGAAAGATATGATGTTCCCTTAATTACACCCTTTGCTCCATCTTCGGATGTTCCGGGGATTTCTCCCCTTGTGTTTCGGTTTAGTTTTTATCCCGATGATATAAGATATTTGGTAGATTTTGCTATCGAAAATCTATATTCAGAAGATTTTATGATACTCTGCCCGGATACGGATTACGGTTTAAAGCTGCGAACTGCATTTATGGACGAGGTGATTAAAAAAAATGAGCATGTTGTGAAAATAAAGATTTATAAATCAAACGATATGGAGTATTCGTTCTGTATCAAGCAGGCTTTTGAAGTAAAGGATGAAGGAAATTTTACCTATGGGCGTGGTGTTAAATTTGACACTCTCTTTGTTGCAGGAAATAGAAAAGATTTACAGAAAATCCTTTCTCTTATTGCTTTTTATGATATTTATCCTCGTGTTATTTTAGGTAATGAAGGGTGGAATGATAGTCGTATTGTTTCCTTGCCATCAGGGTGTACAAAAAATTCATACTTTATCGCGGGATATTATTTGGACAATAAAGAGGAACAAAATGTTCACTTTGTCCGCAAATACAAGGAGATTTATGGCAAGAACCCTACATTATTTTCTGCTTTGGGTTATGATATAGGGGAAATGATTGTAGAGGCAAAAAAATGTAAAACAGGTAATTGTATTGTTGATTATTTAAACTCATTACAAAATCGGACAGGAGTTACTGGTAAACTTGTTAAATTTAATAACGGTGATGCCGAAAAAATTCCATTTTTGTTAACTATAAAAAACCATAAGATAATCCCGGTCAAATCCCAACTGGATATAGAAATAAAGGAGTAGAAATGATCATTGATGTGCATACGCTTGTAAAGACTTACAATGTTTTTGTTGGTGAAGATATATTAGAGGAGTTGTTGTCTTTTGTTGAAAAATCAGATTATTCTAAAAAATCAGCGCTTGTTACAAATAGCACTGGTGAACCCTTGTCTCGAGAAAGAACAGTATAAGTCGTGGGAGTTAGGCTG
>JAGGSB010000054.1 GCA_021159305.1 Deltaproteobacteria bacterium
TTATTCTACTTTTATCTCTATAGTCTGAGAATCTTTTTCTTTATATTCTCTGTCTATTTTCTCTTTGATGAGTTGCATTATTCTGTCGATGTTTTCTTCCATTTTTTCCACCTGTTTTCTCATTCGCAGGATAATGTCTACACCTGCTAAGTTTACACCTAATTCTCTGGTGAGGGTGCGGATAAATCTTATGTCTTCAATATCTTTATCTGTGTATAGCCTTATTTTACCTTCACTTCGCCTGGGGGATATGAGTCCTTCCCTTTCATATTCTCTTAAAGTATGAGGATGAATCTTTATAATTTGTGAGACAATACCAATTGTATAATATTTTTTTGTTACCATTTTATCTCTCCTTACAATTCTTCTTCTTCAAAAAATTTTCTTAATATCTGTTCACCTTTTTTGCTTATTTTATCGGGTATTTTTACCTTTACAGTAGCGTATAGATTCCCTGGTATAGTCTTTTCTCTTATCTTAAATATCTGTTCATTCTGCGTTCCTGGTGGAATCTTTATGGTGACAAAACCATTAAGTGTCCTAACTTTTGCTTTTCCGCCTAATATCATTGTCTTTAAGGGGACATCTACAGTGGTGTATAGATTTTTTCCGTCGTATGTAAAATAGGGATGAGGTTTTATGCGAACTGTTATATGTAGATCCCCTCTTCCTCCTTGACCTCTTCCACCTTTTTCTTTTATTCTTAGTTTTGTTCCGTTTTTAACGCCCGGGGGTATTTTCACATTTACTCTTTCGCCGTCTATATTTAAAGTGATAATTTTCCCTTTTACTGCATCCTCAAGGTCTAAATCCATTGTGTAGCTTATGTCTCTTCCTTTTGTATATTCTCTAAATCCATGTTGACCGAAGATATTTTCAAAAACATTTTCAAAATCGATATTGCCTCCTCCAAAGTGATAGGTATATGTTTTGCTTCCTCCAGTTCCCCTATTAAAGTCAAATCCTTCACCGAACTTGAATCCGCCTGTTTCATCGTATTCTGCTTTTTTCTTTTTATCAGAGAGAATGGAGTATGCTTCGTTGATCTCTTTGAATTTCGCTTCCGCCTTTTCATCTCCGGGGTTCAGATCGGGATGATATTTTCGTGCCAATCTCCGATATGCTTTTTTTATCTCCTCGTCTGTTGCACTTTTGGATACGCCTAATGTTTCATAAGGGTTTCTCATGGTTTAATATATAATACTTAAGTCTAAGTATGTCAACTTTAAGATTTTTAGTGTGAAACTTGACAACAATGGACTTAAGATTATATTATTGGTTGAAGATTTTTTTTGGAGGTGGATAATGGCATTGAAAGTTTGGGAACCTTTTGAGGAGCTTTCCACATTGCAGGACAGGATTAATCGCTTATTTGAAGGATTAATGCCCGATTTTGTGAAAACTGGTGCGCCTGCTACATCTAAGTGGTCGCCAGCGGTGGATATTTATGAGGATAAGGATAACATTTATTTAGATGTGGAAGTTCCAGGGATGAAGAAAGAGGATGTGAAAGTAAAGGTAGAAGACAAAACATTAACCGTTAGCGGGGAGAGAAAATTAGAGAGGGAAGAAAAGAAAGAAGGTTATTATCGAGTAGAACGTAGTTATGGTTCTTTTTCCCGTTCATTTTATCTTCCTGACAATGTAGACCCCACAAAGATAAAAGCAAAGTATGAAGGTGGCGTTTTAAAGCTTAGTATCCCCAAGAAAGAAGAAGCAAAGCCCAAGGAAATTCCAGTAAATGTAGAGTAAGGGGTGTAACGCCCCTTACTCTACAGAGAAAAATAAGAAATGAACTTAGAAAAATTTACCATTA
>JAGGSB010000055.1 GCA_021159305.1 Deltaproteobacteria bacterium
CTATCTGCTTAAAAAGCATACATGTCTTACAAATAGGCAGATAGGTGAACAGTTTGGTAATATCAGCTATTCGGCGGTAGCCAAGGCCTATTGGAGATTCTTGGAAAGGTTGAAGAAAGATAAGATGTTAAGAAGAAAGATTACAGAAATTATGTCCTATGTCAAGGGCTGACCCCACCTTGACTGACACCTTGACATTCTACAGGACAATAAGGTATAAGAAAAGACATGGATGAGCAGATGCGTCCTTCTCATGAAGATGATGAGATAGACCTTTACGAATATTACAAGGTTGTTGCAAAGAGAAAATGGCTTATTTTGATAATAACCGTTCTTTGCGCAGTTGCAGCATTTTTAATAAGTTCATTTTTGCCAAAGGTATACAAGGTTTCCTGCGTTGTTCGACTCGGTGTGTGGAATATTTTGCCCGACGGGAAAGTCTTATATATAGATACTCCCCAGAATGTTGTAGGAATGGTAAAAAACGATGTATTCTCCAGTAAAATAATGGAGACATTTCAACTGAAAGCCCCGCCTAAATTCAAGGCAGAGATAGAAAAAGGTACCCAGCTTATAAATATCTCTTATGAAACAGATAAACCAGAGGAAGGAAAAGCCATCGTCGATAAACTCATTGATTTAATCAAAAACAGATATGGGAATAGAATAAAAGCAAAAAAGGATAATCTTGAAAAAAGATTAGATATACTGCAAAGAAGGAAAAACACAATTAGTCTCGCGCTAAAAACAGCGAGGGAAAATACAGAAAATTTAACAAAAGAAAGAGAAGGGTTATTAAAGGAAAAGAAAAGGTCTTCTCTAAGTGTAATTCTCTATACAACAACCATTCAGCAAAATATTGCCTATGTAAATGGGTTGTACAGTCAACTTAAATGGACACAAGATGAAACAGAAAACCTTAAATTTATGAAAAACTCTATTGAGGGAGTAAAGGTTGTTCAAACTGCTAAAGTATCGCAATACCCTGTGAAGCCAAAGAAAAAGTTGAATACCGTCATCGCTTTAGTTGTAGGACTGTTTTTCAGTATATTCTTAGCATTCTTCCTGGAATGGCTGGAAAAAGCAAAAAAACAGAAAGCAGAGCGATAAGGATCAAACCTACAATATACATTTAATATCAGCTGATTGGTGCGGGTGTAGGTGTAAAGAAAAATCATCTGCAGCAAAAGTATTTCAAAACGGTCGATCGCAAGCGGTTCGGATACCCAAAGCCTTTCGTTTTAAGGGAAATGAAGTAAAAATCAGCAAAAAGGGCGACAAGGTAATCCTTGAACCTCTTGAAAGAAGCAGGTGGCCGGAGGGGTTCTGGAAAGCTTTTTCTGTGGATCCGGATTTTAAAACACCTGAGGCATTGCCATCAAAAGACTTTAGTTTGGATTAATTTGGGGGAAATATGTACCTGCTTGACACAAATATCATAAGTTATTGGATGCGTGGTGATAAGAGAGTAATTGACCGGATTAAAAAGCAGGTTCCAGCAGATTTATCACTGTCAACCATTACCCTGGCTGAAATATTATACGGGATAGAAAAGTCTCCGATAAAAAAGAAAGAAAGGCGATTGAAAATAGAACAGATATCGTCGTTGCTGGGCCTGTATTCTTTTGATGAGGAAGCGGCCTGGAAATATGCTGTTATAAGGACACAACTTGAAAAAAAAGGGATGGTTATCAGAGAAAGAGATACACAGATCGCATCTATTGCCCTGGCAAACAGGCTGACTGTTGTTACTCATAATGTAAAAGAGTTTGGTCGAATTGGCAAATTGAAAGTCGAAGATTGGGCAACTGAAAATATTAAAACGTTAGAAAGTTAAAACGGGAAAGAAGTTGAGAAGTTTAAAAGTTTAGGAGTTGAGGAGTAAATAGGAAGAAGTGACAAAGTAACAAGGTGATGAGGTTACGGGGAAACGGGGGGGAAATAGTTATTTATAGTGTATTTGCTTTAGGATTACTATGATACAAGTATTGCCTTTTCCTGTGTCATTCCCGCGAATGCGGGAATCCAGATTCCGCATCAAGTAATGTCACCCCGCACACCGATGCGGGGGCGGAATGACAAAAGGGCGAAGGTCCAGTAGCTAATATTCTCTACGACCCCCCTTTTCCTTTCCCCCGCCCAAGAGCGGGGGGGAGTATTACACGGGGCAGGGCAGGCGGATTTTCAAGAATACCTCCGAAGAAAAAAACATTTTATTTTTATTTATTCTAATCCAGAGTAATCCAGGAAATCCAGTGGCTAATATTCTTTTTACTTTTTGAGTGAGCAAAAAGTAAACAAAAACTTACCCGCTACAATAAAAAGACTAAAAATAGCTCACGAAAAGCTAAGATTGGTAATAACGATAGTCTCCATAATATTTAGCTAAGGATGGATTCATATCATTTAAGATAGCACCAATTATCTTTACATGCACATTTTTCTCCAGGATTTCCTGCATTGCTTTTGCTGTTTTAAATGTGGTTTTTTCTGCTCTTAGAACAGCAAATACACCATCCATTTTTATGAAAGTAGTATAATCTATGCACTCTGTGAATTTTTACCCCACTTAAGCAGTGCATTACGAAAGGTGCTTATGCTGGATGTGCGTAAAAAATAAACAGGCTTACCAGATTTTCTGCATGCATTTTTGACCGTATTACATGCGTAGTGACTATTTATGTTTAAAGGACAGAACACAGCATCCGCTGTATTTATCGCCCTTCCCACAGCCTCTTTGCCTTGCGCGCTTTTTCCACGATGATGATGAAATACACCGCCCCATTTTTCTACACATCTTTTATAGTGTTGCACTATTGAATCTACACCACCAACATAAGCTATCTTTTTACCTTTTAAAAATTTCTTTCCCATTGCTGCCTCCTGTAGTTTTATTATCCTAAAAAAGTTAGGATGAGCTAATATTATAACATCGTTTCTGCTTTGTCAAGTAAAAGTTTTGACAAAACTTTTACTTGCAACTCTCTACGACACTTGTCAAGCTGAATGCTAGAGACATTTGTTAAGCTTTTGTAAATTGACTACAGACAGTATTTAATATAACATTACTTTATGAAAGTAGGTGGGTTTCAAAAAACAAGTCTTACGGATTATCCTGGTAAGATATGTTCCATTATCTTTACCATAGGTTGTAATTTTCGCTGCGCATATTGTTATAACCGCAGTTTGGTTTTACCGGAAGAATATGCGAAACCCATCCCTTTAGAGGAAATATGGCAATATTTAGGGAAGAGAAAAGGAAAGATAGATGCGGTGGAGTTTACAGGTGGTGAACCTACATTGCAAAATGATTTAATAGAACAGATATTAAGAGTGAAGGAGATGGGGTTTTTGGTAAAGTTAGATACAAATGGTTCAAATCCAGAAGTTGTTGACGGTTGTATCAAAAAGAATATCCTGGATTATATCGCTATGGATGTGAAAGCACCGCTTGAAAAATATGAACAAGTAGTAGGGGCATATGTGGATACAGGTAAGATAAAAGATTCTATAGATATGATAAAGAACTTTAAAGATTATGAGTTCCGCACAACCCTTTATCCTGCACTTACCTATGAGGATTTTCTGCAGATTTTTGAATTGGTTAAAGGAGCAAAAAATTATTTCCTTCAGGTATGCTCACTGGAAAATACATTGAGAGATTGTTCTCATTTAAAACAATTTTCTGAGGAAGAGATACAAAATTTAAAAAAATCGGCATTTAATTTTGTAAATAATTGTGAAATAAGAAGATAGGGGGAAGAATGATCGGTCGCATCGTAAAAAGAGATGGCAAAATCGTAGATTTTAAACTGGATAAAATTACAACTGCTATATATAAGGCGTTAAAAGCAACAGACAGGGATGACTACGAATTGGCAGAAAAGCTGGGCGGAGAAGCTTTGCTTATCCTGGAAAAGAGATATGGTGAAGAAAATATACCCAGTGTGGAGGATATTCAGGATGTTGTAGAATATGTCCTGGTAGACAGTAAACTCTATGAAACGGCGAAGGCATATATACTTTACCGTCAAAAACATAAAGAATTAAGAGAATTAAAAAAGCTGTTAGACCCTGCCGGTCTTATTGAAGCATATCTTTATCAATCAGATTGGCTGGTGAGGGAAAATTCAAATATGAGTTTCTCCTTACAGGGCCTGAATAGCTACATCGTAAAAAAGGTGGTTTCGGAATATTGGCTGACGAAGATATATCCCAAAGAGATTACTCAGGCCCACAGAAGCGGTGATTTCCATATTCACGATCTGGATTTTCTAGGAGCCTACTGCGTAGGTTGGGATATAGAAGATTTGCTCCTGACAGGTTTTGGGGGAGTATCAGGAAAGATAGAATCCAGGCCAGCCAAGCATTTTCGAGCTGCATTAGGCCAATGTGTAAACTTCTTCTTCACATTACAGGGTGAATCGGCTGGAGCGCAGGCTTTTTCTAATTTCGATACATATCTGAGTCCATTTATTAGATACGATAATATGGACTACAAACAGGTGAAACAGGCATTGCAGGAATTTTTATTCAATATGAATGTACCTACAAGAGTGGGATTTCAATGTATGTCAGAAGATACGGAAATTCTTGGAAGAGATGGCTGGAAAAAATATAATGAGGTCAGAGAAGGAGATACGATTGTTACTTTTAATGTAGATGGTGGTTTTTTAGAGTATTTGCCGGTTAAACATGTCTTTGCCAGAGAGTATAAGGGGAAGATGTATAATTTGAAAAACCGAATCAGCGATCAGTTAATTTCACCGGATCACAGGATAGTTAGAAGGAAATTTAACTCAGAAAGATATGTTTTGGAAAAAGTTGAAGATGTTCTAAAACTAAAATCACCATTTATGGTACCGATTGGAAGCGGAGGAAATATAAAAGGAGATGTTTCCATTAGTGAAGATGTAATTAAGTTGATTGCGTGGGTAATTTCTGAAGGCAGTTTGGATAAAAGCGGTAGAGGTGATGGTAGAATTAGTATCTATCAATCAAAAGTAAAAAGTCCATATGAGTATGAAGAAATTATTGCTATATGCCATAATTTAGGACTGAAGTATACTGAAAGAACTCAACAAGGCCTTGGAGACGATTGTAATATCATAAGATTTGATGCAGACAGCACCAGAAAAATTTTGAATTACTTTGATTCTAATAAAGAAAGGGGCATTAAATTTATCCCCGATATTATTCTTAATGCAGATACGGAGTCTTCAAGACTATTTATAGAAACCTATATTCAAGGTGATGGTTATGAGGGGTGTAAAATTGTTACTACTTCTGAGGCTATACGGGATGGATTATTACAGGTAATCGTGAATGCAGGATATGGGGCAACGGTTTTAGTGCGAAAACCGGATAATGAGTTGTCTAAGAAAGATAGATTTATCATAAGAGTGATCAAGCATAGGGATACTTATATCAATAAGATTAAAGAAGTTGAGTATGAAGGCATTATCTGGTGTCCCAATACAGAGAACGAGACTGTAATTGCGAGAAGAAATGGAAAAATTTTTATTACGGGCAATACACCCTTTACCAATATTACACTGGATTTAAAGATACCTGATTTTATGAAGCATAAAGCAGTAATTATTGGCGGTAAATTACAAGATGCAGGCTATGGTGAATTCCAAAAAGAGATGGACATGTTCAATAAAGCTTTTAGTGAGGTGATGGCAGAGGGCGATGCAAAGGGAAGACCTTTTACCTTCCCCATTCCGACTTACAACATTACAAAGGACTTTGAGTGGGATAACGAAAATTACATACCTATGTGGGAGATGACAAGAAAGTATGGTATCCCATACTTCTCAAATTTTGTTAATTCTGATATGAAACCAGAAGATGCAAGGAGCATGTGCTGCCGGCTCAGACTCGATTTAAAGCAGTTGGCAAAGAGAGGCGGTGGTTTATTCGGTTCTAATCCTTTAACCGGTTCCATAGGCGTGGTCACCATAAATATGCCCAGAATTGCTTATCTGTCTGGGACGGAAAGAGAGTTTTTTGAAAGATTGGAAAAATTGATGGAAATAGCCAAAGAATCATTGATAATAAAAAGAAAGATAATAGAAAAATTAACGGATACTGGTCTTTACCCTTATTCTCGTCATTACTTGAGAGAGATTAAAAAGAGATTTGGTGAATATTGGAAAAATCACTTTTCAACTATTGGACTTATTGGTATGAATGAGGCTTGCCTGAATTTTGAACCGTGTAAATGCACTGTTGGCGACGAGAAGGGTAGAAAATTTGCCCTAAGGGTGTTTGATTTTATGAGAGAAAAATTGTTGAAATTCCAGGAGGAAGAAGGTGATAATTACAACCTGGAAGCAACGCCTGCAGAAGGAACTTCTTATTCTCTGGCTTTATTGGATAAAGAGCGTTTTCCTGATATTATTAGTCAAGGTAGTGGGTCGGGCGTTTTTTATACAAATTCTTCTCAACTACCCGTGAATTGGAGTGATGATATATTTGAGGTATTGGATTCACAAGATGAAATACAGTGCAAATACACCGGAGGCACAGTTATTCATATATTTTTAGGCGAATCCTTGACTGATTATAGGTCTGTTAAAAATTTAACAAGAAAGGTGATAAATAATTACAAACTCCCATATTTTACCATAACTCCCACCTTTTCCATTTGTCCCATACACGGTTACATTTCTGGAGAACACACTACCTGTCCTATATGTGAAGAAGAAAAAAAGGTTAAGATTAAAGCTGAAATACAAAAGCTTAAAGATCAACTTGAGCAGATGAAGGAGGAAAAATGACTAAGGAAGAAATTTTAGGTAAAATTAAAAAACTGGAAAAAGAACTGAAAGAGGTGAAGGGCACGCCGTGTGAGGTGTATTCCAGGAGTGTAGGCTACTTGCGTCCTGTAAGTCAGTGGAATAAAGGAAAGCAGGAAGAGTTTAAAGAAAGAAAAACATTTAAGGCATAGGGGGAAAAATGCGTGTTTTAAAGCTTTTCTTAATATTGATATTTATAGTCACTTTCTTCTCTACAGTTTATAGCAAAGAATTAAAAAAGGAGATAACAGTAAGGGTGGATGGATTAAATCTCTTTTATACAGAGAAAACCACATTAGACAAGAAAGGCTTTGATTTGAAAAAAAACAGCTATTTAAAAAACAGAGGTTCTTACCGTTTAATGGTAGTGAATAGATTTAAGAAAAAATATCTAAAAGAATCTTTCCTGGGAGCAGAAGGTTGGAAAGATGTAGTGTTTTGCGATGAAAAACAAACCTTAATTATTCGGTGTACGGTAAGGGGAGCGGTAACAAAAACAATAGGTGAAAATGTAGCCGATTTTGGGTGGCTTTTGGAGCCTTATAATATGAATCTTTTCTGTTTTAAGAAGACATCTCCGAGAGAACTCTCAGGTTATAAGAAAGTGAACGATACTCCAAATACATTCGTGTTGAAATTTCCATCATCTATTATTGGACATTGTTATTGTCATGTATGGTATAAACAATGAGACAGTTTCTTTCCTTAAACATTAGGGGAGAGGAATTTTCATTCCTGCGCGGGTTCAGAAGGAAGGGGTGTGTCGTAGTAAAAGAGCTAAAAACATACCCTATAGACAGAATAAACATGATTTCTTCGAAAAAAGAAGATGTTTATATTAATTATGCAGGCTCGTTTTCTTATTTTGATGTCCAGAATGTGCCGAGAACAAGTAAAAGAGTGCTGCCTTTTTACTTGAGGAAGAAAATAGACGAGATGGGCATAATGAAGGAAAGGGAAGATTTCTTTATAAATTATAAAATAGTGGAGGAGACAGAGGGGTTTCTAAAACTTGCTTATTTTGCTGCACCTCAAGAGGAAAAAGAAAAGATACTTCATGCTTTGCAATCAAATTTTCAGATGTTAAAGCTGTTTACGCTGGAGGTGTGTGCTGTTGCCTGTTTAATTTCTCGTCTTACAAAAGAGGCAAATGTTGCCATTTTGAAAAGTGGGGAAAGGATATTTTTTATCTTTAATAAATGCGGTGTCATCTATCATATACATACCATAAGAGCAAATATGGCTGAAGTAGAGGCAGAAAGTGCCATTCGCTATTTTAAGGAAACTTTTCATAAAGAATTGAAATTTTGCTTCCTTATTGGAGAAGAAGTACAGGGAGAATATAATATTTCTGTGCCTGTTTGCAGTCCTTTCTTTGGTAATTTGATTAAAGGAATAAGCAACAGGGATGCAAACAATTTCGCCTCTGCCTTAGGAAATCTGTTTGTAACAGATGAAGAAAATTTACTACCCGAACAATACATGAGTTTGGTTAAGAACCTGCGTTTATCTAAAGGGATAGGCGTGTTTTTTTTCATTTTCTCTTTTGCTTTTCTTGTTTTGGCTGTATATAACTTAAGTATAATTCGTAATTTGAAAAAGGATTATGAAATAAAGTATACGGCCGTAGAGAAAGGAATAGATTATATAAATAGATTAAAACCCAGCGAAGAAGAAATTAGAAAACTTAACACTTTTATCAATTTCTACGAAGTTTTTTTAAATGAACCAAAGGTGACAACTGTAACGGTATGGCTTTGCAAGAATGTGCCTCACAATATAAGGTTTACGAATACCGATATGAAGATGGAAAATGGAAATCTCAATATAAGCATAAAGGGGATAGCTTTAGGCAACTATGAAAGGGCAAGGCAGTCCTTTACTCTTTTATTAGATAAAATGAGAACTCGTTTTATTTTGCAGGATAAAGTATTTAACTA
>JAGGSB010000056.1 GCA_021159305.1 Deltaproteobacteria bacterium
CTAAAGCCCTCTCTTTTGGCCTTAGATTATGGTTTATCAGGTGTTCACTTTTAAATCGTAAATCTAATAAAAACAGTTCACTTTTAATTTTTAAATGACAAAAACAAAACTTTACCTTGACAGAAATGGAGTAGATTTATATCCTAATAAACAATAGTATGCTAAGGGAGGTTGGTATGTCTGTGCTCAATTTTTTTCCTTATGTCCTTGAGGGTGATGAAGATGTTGCAAAGGTGGCAAAAAAGCAGCTAAAAATGAAAATTGAAGAGAGAATAAAACAATTGTATGCAACGCCACCTTCAGGAATAGTAGGAATGCTCTATGTAGGGGTAAGGCCCGATCTATTCAAAAAATGGCATGATTTCAAAAAAGTAGAAAATATTATGGATGAATTTGTAGGAGAGAAAAAAGCAGAGCGAGTAATAAATGATTACCTTTGGAAAGGTTAATTAAGTTAAAATTGCATGGATAAGGATATATCCTGTATCGTAGAGAAAATCGAAAAAGCTGAAACAGTTGTTTTTCTCACGGGTGCAGGAATGTCTGCTGATTCCAACATTCCTACTTTTCGAGACAAAGAAGGATATTGGAGAAATTTTCCTGCATTCAAAAGAGCGGGATTAGAGGCACAAACTCTTGCTTCTCCTCAGAGTTTTCGCAGATGCCCCCAATATGCCTGGGCATTTTATGAATGGCGAAGAAGAAATGCACATCAGAATAAACCACATGCGGGATATACTGTAATAAATAAGCTTATAAGAAAACACTTCAAGAAGGCATTCATCCATACTACAAATACCGACGGGTATCATCTTATTTCTGGAACTGAACCTTTATCTGTTTGTGAGGTTCATGGTTCCATGTGGAGATTGCAATGTATGAGAGAAGTAGGATGTAATTATGGAGTGAGAGAAAATCTTGAAGTACCTTTATGTGATTTAGACAAAGAAAAGATGGAGGCAGGCAGACTGCCTATTTGTCCTGTTTGTGGTGATCTCTTAAGGCCAAATATACTTATGTTTGGCGATTGGGATTATATAGAGAATACTTATCAAAAAAGAAATTGGTATAGTTTTTTAGAAGAAGTAAAGGTGCCGGATGTAGTCTTTCTCATCGGTAGTAGTTCTACTATTGCCACTAATGATAGTATTGCTTCTCGCCTTAAGCAAAAGGGCAGTTACATAATAACCATAAATCCACAGGTTTCTTCTCTTTCTGTATGTAAACCTGATGCTTTTATGCAGATGAAGGCAAAGGATGCATTGCTCGCCATATATGAGTCGTTGCAACTTGACAATGAGAGTTCAGAGTGTTAAATAAATGCGAGTGCCGAGGTGGCGGAATTGGTAGACGCGCCAGACTCAAAATCTGGTGGGAGTGGCCCTCCCGTGCGGGTTCGATTCCCGCCCTCGGCACCATAAATTATGAAATATAAAGATTTTCTCGCATCTACCGATTACACCAAGCTCATCTCCAAGATGTGCGATTTTATTAAAGAGTCCTCAAAGGAAAGTGAAGTGATTGTAATAGGGCTGAGTGGAGGATTGAATTCAACGGTAGATGCTTACCTATCGGTGGAGGCTGTGGGAAAGAGGAATGTATTCGGTCTCATCCTACAGGAGAAAGACTCCTCCATCCAGAATATGAGAGATGCTACTGCGCTTGCTCATGTTTTAGATATAGATTACAGATTTATAGATATAACAAAAGCCTTAAAAGAAATAGGTATTTACCGCCTGTCTCCTTCTACATTTCTGATTCCCAGAAAGAGGCAGGAAAAATGGGTAAAAAGACAATGGGAAGAAATGGGCGGCGAAGATGTTTTTCTAAAAGATCTTGCTTCAAGTGCAAAAGAGAAAGATTTCTGGGAAGCACAAGCCTATTATCGAGCAAAAGTCAGATTGAGGACAATCTTACTTTATTTTCATGCAAATCTGCGTAATGGTTTAGTTTTAGGAAATACAAACAAAACGGAAATACTCACTGGATTATATGTGAAATATGGAGATGAATTAGCAGACATAGCACCTCTTGTAAATATTTACAAAACGCAGACAAGAGAAATAGCCAAGAAACTAAAAATTCCCAAGGCTATCTTAGAGAAAACACCCTCGCCCGATCTTATACCTGGCATAGATGATGAGTTTATATTGGGATTATCTTATGAAGATGTAGATGAGATATTATACTGTTTAGAGAATAATCTGTCTGTGGATTTGCCTGAAGAAAAGGTAAACAGAGTAAGAAAAATTATGGACAAAGCTTCTATCAGAAGTTTACCCAAGCATGTATTTCCTTTTAATGGAGAAAAATACATTATCTCTTAAGCATCTCTTTTAGTTGAAGAGGTATTATATCTCTATTCTTTACATTTATCTCTAAGATTTTAAATTTATGTTTAATGCCTTCAATAAAAGATGTTCCTTTCAAGGGAGCGGTAGCCAGCAAGTGATTTTCTGTTTTCACTATATTGAGAATATAGGTGCGAAAAGATTGGGAGAGACATTCCATTTTTCCTATCTCATCAATAACTATTATCTCATTATTAGTTTGAGGCATGAGCAGAGGAATTAACTTGTCCCATAATTTCGTATTTACACCATATTTCCCCACATGAAATTGAGAGGATGAGTTTACATGAGCGAGCACTTCTTGTTTACCGTTTAATGTTTTTAATAAGAACCCTACCCTACCCTTTTTTTCTCTTATTTCCTGAGTATAAAATCCTCTTACAGGCATTGAGATATGGTTTATTGTTTTTATAACTGCAGTTGTTTTTCCTACACCAGGACGACCAACGATTAAAATTCTCATACTCACATTATATACAAAATTTTCTATTGCAGGCAAACAGACAATTTGTGTATTATATTTGATAATGAGATTGATATTGAAAAGCAAGATTAAAAAATTTGGTTTATATTTGTTAGCTCTTTTGATTTTGTCTGCATGTGCTACCGTTCCTTTTACCGAAAGAAAACAACTGATTCTTATTGACCCTCAAACTGAATTGGCTTTAGGGCTTAAAGCACGCCAGGAGATTTTAAAGAAAGCTAAGACATGCAAAGACCCTCAAATAGTAAATATGGTGAATAAAGTGGGTTGGCGCATTGCTAAAGCAACAGGAAGAACAGACCTTCCCTGGGAATTTACAGTTATAGAAGAGCCAAAAACAGCCAATGCCTTTTGTTTACCAGGAGGAAAAGTCTTTGTCTATACAGGTATTCTGAAATATACACAGAATGAAAATGGTCTATCTACAGTTTTGGCACATGAGATTGGCCATGCCATTGCCCGTCATGGGGCAGAGAGGTTGAGTATGGTGTTACTGGCTCAAGCGGGAGAAGATGCTCTTGCTACAGCTTTAGAAAAAGATTCGGATACTCGTTCTAAAGCATTTTTAGCCGCTTATGGTCTGGGAGCTCAATTGGGTGTTATTTTACCCTACAGTCGCATTCAGGAATACGAAGCAGACCATCTTGGTCTTATCTTTATGGCAAAGGCAGGTTATGACCCAAGAGGCGCTTTGTTGTTCTGGAATCGCATGCTGGAAAAACAAAAAGAACATAAAATTCCTGAGTTTCTCTCCGACCATCCAACAGATGAAAAACGCATAGAAACTATAAAACAGCTTCTGCCAGAGGCATTAAAGTACTACCACCCGAAAATAAATAACCCCGCCGCAAGCAGAGGGGGGTATCACTAGATGTCATTCCGCCCCCGCATCGGTGTGCGTGGTAACATTCTTTCCCTCTGTCA
>JAGGSB010000057.1 GCA_021159305.1 Deltaproteobacteria bacterium
ATCTTGACCAACAACTTCAGGCTGTTTTTCTTTTCCTGGTAATCACAGGCTTCGAAGTATTCTTGCCAAATAGTGTCGACATCGGTTATAAAATAGTAAAAACGCCGGTCAAAAATGAGCAAAAACATCGGTAAGAATTGAGTAGTAACATCTGAATAACTCAGGTAGAAAAGGAGGTATTCAGATGTTGACGGAAAAGCAGGTCTTTGAAATCAGAATATTGTACAGAGAGGGATTAAGCAAGCTAGCAATAGCCAGGCGCCTTGGCATTGCTCCCAACACTGTAAACAAATATCTTAAAAAGGAGTGGTGTCAAATGGCAAAAAGGGGATCGAAGTTGGATCCTTTCAAGGGTTACATTAAGAAAAGGCTCGAGGAGTATCCCGAACTCACGGCTACAGTGTTGTTTAAGGAATTGGTGGAGAAGGGTTATAGCGGTAAATTGACGATACTCCGGATGTATGTGGCCACAATAAGGCCCAAGGAGAAACCTGAAATTGTTGTCAGATTCGAAACAAAGCCAGGAAAGCAATTCCAGGTTGATTGGGGAACAGGGACAACGATTATTGCAGGCGAAAAGGCAACCGTTAAGTTTTTCATTATGGTGTTGGGCTATTCACGGATGCTGTACGTGGAGACAGTACCAGATGAAAAACTCGAGACTCTAATCCAAGCTCATCTACATGCCTTTGAGTACTTTGGCGGTTATCCTTCTGAAGGTCTGTACGACAACATGAAAACCGTTGTGAAGAAGCTTCAGAAGCACAAGGAATACAATGCCAAGTTCATGGATTTTGCGGATTTCTACGGTCTTAAGGTAATCACCCACAGACCATATAATCCAAAAGCCAAAGGAAAAGTCGAGAGGATGGTTCCCTATGTAAGGGAGAATATTCTTTACGGTCAGAGTTATTCGAGTCAAACGGAACTGAAGAATGTGTTGAGGGATTGGTTAGCAATAGCAAATCAGCGGCTCCATTCCGAATTAAAAGAAACCCCTCTCGAAAGATTCGAGAGGGAAAAGGATCACCTAAACAAGCTAAGTAAATTGTATCCCATTCGCAGATTAAATACAAGACTCGTAAGAGACAAAGGTCAGATAGTCTACGAAGAAAGGGCATACCGTGTTGGTAAAAAATACGTGGGGGAAAGAGTCAATCTCCAGGTAGAAGGTTCACTACTGAAGATATACGATGGTGATGAACTCATTACAGTACATCCCTTGAAAGACCAGGTAGAAAAAAGGTCTTTGAGAGAATACCAGGCTCTTGTGGGTGATGCGGTATGAGCTATGAAAAAGTACACAGCTTGTTGAAAGAACTGAAACTGGAAGGAATCTCCAGGATACTGGATTCTTCTCTTCAAAACTGGAGCAAAGATGATAAAGACGTTCTCGAATTGATTGAAGAACTACTGATAGCCCAGAAGAAAGAAAATGAGAACAAGAAATACATGATAGCTCTCAGATACAGTGGATTACCTTTCCACAAAACCCTGGAAGAATTCGATTTCAGTTTTCAACCCAGCATAGACAGAAAACAGATAATGGAGCTGAAAACCCTGAGATTCATATACGAAAAAGAGAACGTGGTATTTCTTGGCCCTCCTGGAGTAGGAAAAACACACCTGGCAGTAGGTCTTGGAATGAAAGCCCTGAGAGAAGGAAAGAAAACATATTTCGTTAACGCAATAACATTGGTGGATCGATTGAAGAAAGCCTTTGGTGAAAGGCGTCTTGAAAAAACCATTAGATTCTACAAATCCCTTGACCTCCTAATAATAGACGAACTGGGATACCTGCCACTGGATACAGAAGGAGCGAAGCTGTTCTTTGAACTGGTGAGCCAGAAATACGAACAGGGAAGCATAATCCTGACATCCAACAGAAGTTTTACCGAATGGGACAAGATATTCGAAGACGAGGTATTAGCAACAGCGGTATTAGACAGACTCTTACATCATTGCACGATAGTTAACATCCGTGGAAAAAGCTACAGACTGAAAGAAAAACAGAAAACGGGGCTTGCTGGTATACAGACGGCGATCGATAGAAGCGGCAAACTACGCAAATCTGACCGATGAATCTACGCAATTTTGTTCGATGTTTTTATGCATTTTTGGTCGATGTTGACACCGGATGGTGCTGTTTCGGCCAGTATTTCCTGACATATCCCAGTTTCTTTCTCA
>JAGGSB010000058.1:0-10000 GCA_021159305.1 Deltaproteobacteria bacterium
AAGTAATGTCACCCCGTGCCTGACACGGGGGCGGAATGACAAAGAAGGAGAAAATCTGCCTGCCCCGTGTAATATTCCCCCCGCTCTTGGGTGGGGGGAAAGGAAAAGGGGGTCCTTGAGTATTACACGGGGTGAACCCAGAGGCTTAAATTCTTTTAAAATTTGTTTTGCAAATCCCAGACAATAGATAATTATTGTATTTTTCTTATGCAATAATTTTTGACTGGACATATTTTACACTTTTTCTTTAAACAAAAGTTTTTGCCTAACTTCAGAAATGCAGACTCGAAATCGGCAAAGGTGAATCCTTCTATTCTGTGTTCTTCCCATATTTTTCTTAAATCTTTTATGCCTAAGGATTGTGCACCGTAAATAGTGAATCTGGAAAATGGTGGGTTTGTCTTTTTCCATATATCTCTGAGTTCTCTCAGGAATATATTTGTGGTAACAGGTCCTATGCCTTTGGCCAACGCCTTTATCTTTTTCTCTAAGTCTTTTTCATTCTTAGATTGATAATACAGGTTGTTTAAGCTACCATTGTAGTTGTTTATCAGGTTTTTTGAGGCAGAAATCAGTTTTGTGGCTGTTTTAAAATCATATCTGGCATATCCACCTTCATCCAGAATGGTAACGATGTCTTCCCATGAGTTTTGAATAAATCCTTTGGGAAAAAGAATGTTTTTGTGAGCAAGTGAAAAGTAGGTATTCTTGGCGATGTTTTCTCCGATACGGGCGCCGAACAGCAAAGAGGCGATGAACCATTTGAATATTTCATTGTCATCTCTTTCCTTTAGGTTGATGTTTAACTCTTTACTGTAACATCCGCCCACAGCGTCAAACAATTTTCGGATAAGAGTTTTCATTGTGTAATTTTATATGCATTTTAATAATTTGTTTCAATATCTTTTTTGCAAGCTTAAATCTTTGAGATTTTTGCTTGATTTTTTAAAGGTGATTGGTTACATTAAAGTTATTCTCTGAGTAAATTTAATTTGGTTTATATGTTTTCCTTCGTTATGAGTGCTTTCAGTTATAGAGCTTTTGTGAAGAAATTATAAGAATGAGATTCGCTCGTTGGTAATGTTTATATGTGGTTATTTTTAATTTTAAATTCAATGATGGTTTTAAGAGGTGAGTATGGATTATAGTGAATTGGCTCGGAAGAAAGTTAATGAGTTGTGTGAAATTGCAAAGGATTTAGGTATTGGCTTAAATAAAGGTAGGAAGAAACAACTACTGGTTTTGGAGATATTAAAGAAAGATGCCGAGAAAAAGGGTCTTTTTTTTAATGAAGGGGTGTTACAAATACTGCCCGATGGTTTTGGTTTTTTGCGTTCTCAGAAGAATAATTATTTATATTCTTCTTCTGATATTTATGTTTCTCCATTACAGATCAGGAAATTTTCGCTGAGGACAGGGGATCTTGTTACGGGTTTCATACGGCCGCCCCGGGAAAGTGAACGCTATTATGCATTACTAAAAATAGAGGCGGTAAACTACCAGGATCCAAGCAAAACAAGAAAGCGACCATATTTTGATAATCTTACCCCTCTCTATTCTACGGAACGGATAAAATTAGAAACAACGCCCGATAATGTTTCTATGAGGGTGATGGATCTTATTACACCTATTGGAAAAGGGCAGAGGGGTCTGATTGTTGCAGCTCCCCGCACTGGAAAAACAATGCTTTTACAGAATATAGCAAATAGCATTACCAAGAATCATCCTGAAATTAAACTTATTGTCCTTTTGATTGATGAAAGGCCCGAGGAAGTAACAGACATGAAAAGATCTGTAGGGGCAGAGGTGGTAAGTTCTACTTTTGACGAGCCCCCAGAAAGGCATACACAAGTGGCAGAGATTGTATTGGAAAGGGCAAAAAGGCTGGTAGAAAGCAAGGTTGATGTAGTGATACTTTTAGATAGTGTAACACGGCTGGCACGGGCCTATAATGCTACAATTCCGCCAAGCGGGAAAGTACTTTCAGGCGGATTAGACTCCAATGCATTGCAAAAGCCCAAAAAGTTTTTCGGTTCGGCAAGGAATGTAGAGGAAGGAGGCAGTTTAACCATTATTGCCACCGCTTTGATAGATACAGGCTCTCGTATGGATGATGTGATTTTCGAGGAGTTTAAGGGAACAGGCAATATGGAATTGCATTTAGATAGGAAAATTTCTGATAGAAGGGTTTTTCCGTCAATTGATATTACGCGTTCGGGAACGAGAAAAGAAGAATTGCTTGTTTCAAAAGAGGAATTAAAGAGGATGTGGATATTAAGAAAGGTGCTTATGGAAATGGATGATGTTGATGCTATGATTTTTCTGGTGGATAAACTTTCTAAGACAAAAACGAATAAGGAATTTTTAGAATCAATGAATAGATGATAAATTTTCTCTAATTATTTCTCTGGCTCTTTCCAACGCTTTTTCTCTTGAGCTTATTTTTCCTGAAAGGATGTCTTCAAACACTGAATCAAGGATTTTTCCCAAAAGCGGTGATGGTTTTACACCTAAGCTGATAAGGTCTTTTCCGTCTATCATATTTTTAGTAAACTTAAGCTGATTTATAAACCTGGCGATTTTGTTTTTGGTTTGCTTTAACTTGGCAATACTCAAGAGAAAGATTAGCTGTTCATTGGTTAAAGGTTTTAAAAGGTAATAGATGTAGGCGTCAGTAATAGCGTGATTTTCAAGTTGGTGAAGCAGGTGTTTTTTTCCTTTTTGTATAGGAAGTATAATTTTTTTTATATTTTCTGGTGCGTTTAATATTTGAATTAGATTTACATTGTGTAAGTTTGCATAATGTTCAAGAATAAGCAGAAATACGATTTCCTTGTTTACCTTTTCCGTAGGATGTAGAAGAAGATAACTATCTATAAAGTTAGAGGCTGTTTCCATATGTTTGATACATACAGGATCTATAACAAGATTTTTTTTCAAACTGCTAAAAACACCCAATTTATTCAATTTTTCAATGGCTCGAGAGGCTTCTTTTTCTTTTAGGATAAGAAAAAGTTCTGTGAATAGCCTTTTTTTGTCAACTTGATTTAAAAGGTTTAGTTCTAATGCATTTTTGATGAGTTTTTCTGTTTGTTTACCCATTTCAAAATTGAACTTCACTGCGAACCTGATTGCACGGAAAATTCTGGTAGGATCCTCTATAAAACTTAGAGTGTGTAAAACTCTTATTTTTTTATCTCTTATGTCCTTTAATCCACCAAAGTAATCCAAAAGATCGCCGAAGTTGTTATTCAATTTTATAGCCAGGGTGTTGATACTAAAATCTCTTCTATATAGGTCTTGTTTAATAGAACTTAACTCTACAGAAGGCAGACTTCCAGGAATTTCATAATATTCCTGACGGGCAGTAGCTACATCGAACTTGAATTTGTTGGGGAGTGTTATAGTTGCCGTGTTGAATTTTTCATGGGTTGCCACTTTTCCTTTCACTAATTTAGCAAATTCTTTAGCAAATGTTATTCCATTCCCCTCTATTACGATATCAATATCGAGATTTTTTTCGTTCATAATAAGATCTCTTACAAAGCCGCCCACTATGTAGGCGCTAAAATTCAACTGTTGAGCCAATAAGCCTATTTTTTCTAATAGGATGTATATGTCGGGCGGTAAATTCTTTTTTATTTTGTAAGCAATATTTTCTATTTTTAAGGTGTGTTCTTTTATTTGTTCATTATCCAAGAGATGTAAGATGTTGGTACGGGTGATTACACCGATAAGTTTACCTTTCTTTAAGACGGGCAAAAGTTTTTGTTTTTCATCAATTATAATTTTTCTTACTTTTTCAAATGTGGCATTGTAGGCTACTGTTTTAAAATCTGTGATCATAAAGTCTTCTACATTTCTTTGTTGTAGATGATGATGAAACGCTCTTTGCGCAATTTGCCTACTAATAATACCTACAAGCTTATCTTTTTTTAAAACCGGCAAAACATTTATACCAAATCGAGTCATTATCTCATTTGCTTCCTCTACAGTACGATTGTATTCCATAAATCGTGGCGGGCAGGTCATAATTTTCCCTGCAATAAATGCACCCAACATTAGACTATTCAGTTTGTCTAATATTTTTTCTATTACCTCGGTTAAAGTAATGTTTTTAACAGTTGCAGATGCGGCGTAACTGTGTCCTCCTCCACCAAACAATTTAGCAAATTTGCTAATATCAATTTCTTTTCTCTTTGACCTGCCGATTACATAAATTCTGTTTTCCATCCTTATAGCAGCAATTACTGCGTCTAACTTTTCTATTTTTAACATCTTTTCTACAGAGATAGCTGCCTCATAAATATAATGATCAAAAGAGGCAAACGTTACAACTACATTTAGATTGTTAATTTCGTATATCCTTTTGTTTCTTATTAGTTCATTCAGGGTATTTACCTGAGGCGCGGTCATTTCTCTTCCTAATATTTGAGAGGTAAGGGTTAGGTCGCCACCTTTTTGTAACAACCAGGCGCAAGCCTGAAAATCCTTTACGGTGGTTGATGGATAGGTGAGGTTGCCCGTATCTTCATATATGCCGATTAAGAGAAGCGTTGCCTCATCGGGAGTAATGTCTATATTTTTTTTTCTTAGTTCGTTTGTCATAAGAGTGGTGTTTGCTCCTACTTTATCTGTATAAAAGGTGCAGTTTTTAATATCTCCTTCTTCGTGGTGGTCATAGCATATTGTTTTAACCTTTTCTGCTATCTTTCCGAAAATACCTATCCTTTCTTTGGAATGTGTATCTACAATAATAAGTGTATCAATATCGTCTAATTTGAATTCTTTGGGTGGTTTTGGTGAATAGAGATAAATACTGGTTTGTATGAAGAAATTTTTCATTGTGTAGGGAGGTAAGGGGGGAAGTGCTAAAACTGCATCTGGATAAAGCTTTTTCGCAGCTATGGATGATGCAATAGCGTCAAAATCTGGGGATTTGTGACAGGTTATGACCTTCATTTTGTACTACGAGGATGTTTTTTGCTAAGTTCCATTGTTAGAAGATTGTTTGCTACATGGGTATAGATTTGAGTGGTGGTGAGTGAACTATGTCCCAGCATTTTTTGTAATGCCCTTAGAGAAACTCCTCCTTCTAACAGGTGGGTGGCAAATGTGTGTCTCCAGGTATGAGGAGATGTATCTTCTCCCCCTATCTTTTTTGATATTTTCCATATTGCTTGTCTGGTAAATTTTGTTCCCCTGCTGGATATGAATAGATAATCATTCGTTTTGTGTTTTATAAAAAAAGGGCGCTCGTTTTCTATATATTTTTTGAGTATGTCTATAAGCTTATCTGCTATTGGCACAACCCTTTCCTTCGATCCCTTGCCCCTTATCTTTAAAAAGCCTTCGTTCCAATAGATATTGCCTATTTTTAAATTGACAAGTTCAGTTATCCTTAAGCCCGTAGCATATAGAAATATGAATATTAAAAGATTGCGTCTTGTGGTTATATTGTTTTCATACAGATATTTTTCTATCAGTTCATCTGTTTTCGTATGAGAAATCGTTCGGGGTAGTTTTTTTGTTATTTTTATGTTTTTTATGTTCTCTGTATTAATTCCTTTTACAACGCATTTTTTGGTCAGGAATTTTATGAATCCTCTTATTGCAGATAGCTTTCTGTTTATACTAATAGCTTTTAACCCCTTGCTCCCTAAAAATAATTTTAATTTCCGTATGGTTTTTTTGTCTTCAATAGAGAGATGCTGTTCTTTCAGGAAATTTGAGAATTGTTCTAAATCTCGCCTATAAGAGAAAGTTGTGTTTGTAGAGAGACCTTTATTGGATGCGACGAAGCGAATGTATTTGTCTACTAATAATTGTGTGCTCTTAGTTTCCAAGATCTTTCTCCTCTGGAAATTCAGGATAAGCAGAAAATCCTTGTGTTTTGGCGATGATATTTGCAGGAAATGCTTTTATCAGTGCATTGTAGGTTTCTACATTTTTGTTGTACTGCTTAGAGGCCTCAGCGATATTATTTTCCACTTCTTTTAGTTTATTCATAAGTGGTGTGAAATTTTCATTCGCCTTCAATTCAGGATATTTATCTACAATAGATAAGAGTTTGGATAAAGCATTGTTTACCGCATAAAAAGCAGACATTTCTTTCCTTGTTTCTGCAGACATGAAGTCAGTGTATACATCTCTTGCGTATTGAATGGTGTCTTCTTCCTGAACTGCGTAGTCTTTCATTATGATTAAAAAAGAGGGAATAAGGTTAGATTTTTTCTGAAATTCTGTATCAATCCTTTCCCAGGATTCATCGCACATTGTTTTGCATCTTTCTAATTTATTGTTAGTTCGTGTATAAAATATTCCTACTACTATAAATATGAGTAAGATGATGATTATTGCCGTTAGAAGTTTTTTCATTGCAATCCTCCTTTATTTTTACCAACTTCCGAGTCCGCCAAAACCTCCGCCAAATCTATTCCCAAAACCTCTGCCAAACAAGCTATCCCAATCACTCTTTACCTTGCTGAACAAGAGATCTAATAACATGGGAAGAAACATAGGTAACAGAACAAAGAGTATTATGCCCAGGATAATAAAACCGATAAAGTATGTAGAGTTATATAATTGCAACTATTGCCTCCATTTCATCTACATATTGTGTGAATAATGGAATCAACTCGGATAATGGTGTTTTCTTTAATTGCACAATTTTCCTTAGGGCAGAAAGCTTTTTAGTATATGTTTCTTCAAATAAGTCAAACAACTCCTCTTTCGTTTTATTTTTCACTTCCTTCTCCTTAAGATACAGGAGGCTTTTTATAATGAGTGAGAAATTGTATGCTGACCTTATAAGCAGGTCATGCAGTGTTTTTCTTTCCCAATATGCGCTTAAAAAACTACCTTTGAGTGTCAAAAGTTTGCCTCGTAATTCGTATTCACACTGTTTTTTTAGGTTTTCTTTTTCTATCTTTATATCGTGCAAGGGATCCTTTCCATATAAGATGTTTAAATTTTCCTGCATTTCTAAGGCTTCTATGCAGAATATGTTACCCGTGTTTCGAAAGAATGTTTCGTTAACTATTATAGGGTTAGATACTTTTCTTCCGTATTTTACATATATATATTTAATTATTTGTAAATCTCTTCCTTCTGTTTTGTCTAATATAACGAGAAGACCATTTTTCTTTTCCTCTATCATAAAGCCTATATTGTGCAGTCCTACGCAGACAAGCCTTTCTTTAAATTCTTTTTTTAGATTATCAATCAATTTTTTCATTTCTTTTCCTTAAAAAATCTTTCTTAAACAGATGAAATTGATGCTTTAATATAGCGTCTTTTATGTTATTCATAAGAGATGTGTAGAAATGCAGGTTATGTATTGTGGAAAGGGTGTAGTAAAGGAGTTCATTTGTTTTAAACAGATGTCTCAGATAAGCACGAGAAAAATGCTGGCATGTATAACAACTGCATTTTCCTTCTATAGGATTTTCATCGAAAGCATATTTTCTCTTTTTTATGTGTATATCGCCTTTTTGTGTGAATAGCATGCCGTTTCTTGCATTTCTAGTGGGCAAGACACAGTCAAACATATCTATTCCCTCTTCTACGCATTCTAATATGTCCTCTGGCATGCCTACACCCATTGTATAGCGTGGTTTGTCGAAGGGCAGGCAAGATGAGCACAGGTTCACTGTATTTAATGTTTCTTCTCGGCATTCTCCGGTCATCAATCCACCAACGGCATATCCTTCAAATGGCATTTTTATCATTTTTTCTATACACATTTCTCGTAGATCTTTATACACACCACCCTGTATTATACCAAACAATGCGTTGAGAGGGTATTTTTTTCTCGCTTCTATGCTTCTTTCTGCCCAGTTTATTGTCTTTTGTACGGATTCTTGTATCTCGCCTTTTATTTTATCGTGGGAGGGGCAGACATCCAAACAAACGGCTATATCTGAGCCTATTTGAGATTGAATTTCTATTATATCCTCTGGTGTAAGAAAATGTTTTGAACCATCAAAAGGTGAAGAAAAACCTATCCCCAATTCACTCTTTGTAAACATGTTATTTAAGCTGAACAGTTGAAATCCTCCGCTGTCTGTTAAAATCATGCCATTAAATCCGCAAAATTTGTGCAGACCGCCAATTTTTTGGATTACCTCTTTTCCTGGTCTCAAATATAGATGATAGGCATTGGAAAGGATGGCTTTTATATTCAGTTCTTCGAGCATTCTTGGAGTTACCGCCTTTACTGTTGCCTGAGTGCCCACCGGCATAAATAGAGGAGTAGAAATAAATAAATCTTCGTTTATCTTTATTGTCCCTGCTCTGGCGTTTTTTTCTCTTGCCTTAATGGAAAAGCTGAACATCTTTGGAGTTTCTACTATATTTTCTTTATTAGTTCAAGCCTATTTTATTCTATATAGTGGGCTTAATACCTCCCGTGGCTTGCCGCATTTTACGACCAAATCTTTGATTTGTGTCATAAAATTTTAATGTAGGCAAAATTTCTGAACTCCATAAGTTTTCCTTTAAGGATTTTACGACCAAATCTTTGATTTGTGTCATAAAATTCTAAGGGAATTTTTACGACCAAACCTGCGGTTTGTGTCATTCCCGTGCGTTCCTCTGTCATTCCCGCGAAAGCATGCCCTCGACCTGATCGGGGGCGGGAATCCAGACTCCAGATTCCGTGTCAAGCACGGAATGACAAAGGGGGCGCAATGACAAAGCAATCCAGAGGCTAATATTCTTTTCTTTTGCTTCAGAATAATTAGTTTATGACTTTTCTATCAACCATCAACCATCAACCATCAACCATCAACCATGTTTATCCCGAGGCTAATATTCTTTCCAGATTCCGCACCAAGTAATGTCACCTCGCACTCCGATAAGGGGCGGGATAACATCTGGTGATATTCCGCTGCTTGCGGGGATTGTTTATTTGTTGAAATCTCTATTGATTTGCAATAGAATCAGAAAATGGAGTATAAGAAATACGGTAATATCTTAGGGATAAGATTAAGACCTGAGGAAAAGATAGTTGAATCGTTGAGCAAGATATTTCATGAACAGAAAATAGAAGGTGGATGTATTGTAAGTGCTGTTGCCAGTCTGAATGAAATAATTTTGAGGAATGTGAAGAGTTTTAAGCAGTTTCCCATTACGGATGCAAATAGAAGTTTTAAAAAAATTTGCGGTCCATTAGAACTTCTAAGTCTGCATGGAAATATCAGCACTGCCGAGAAAAGAACAGTTGTCCATCTACATGCCAGTGTTTCTGATGGTTCATCAAGAATGTTGGGAGGGCATCTTATAGAAGCAACAGTTTTGTCCACTGCGGAGATTTTCATTTCCCTAACTGAAAGGATAGAAAGAAAATTAGATGCGCGGACAGGAGTTTTGGAGCTTAGCTTTACTTAAAGATGTTTTTTAGTCAACTCCAAGATACGGCGAGATCTGTATTCATTTCCAAATGTGCCTACCCGAATCTTAATTTTTGTTGTAGATTTACTTACTGATTCAAGACTTATCCATATTTTCTTACCATCTGCAAATTGTGATTTAATCTTTACAACCAAATTGTCTTTCTTTTCCTCTAAGATAGATAAGTTTAAATCTTTTAAACTTGTGATTGCAGCTAATCTGGCATGTGGCACCGATGCATTTAATGTATCTCTCAATTCACCTTTGTACCAGATTACTCCACCAGCACCTGCACCAGCACCACCAGCCACGAGGAGCGGTGCACAACCGGAAATCAACAAATATAATCCAATAAGCAAAATCGCAATTAACTGCTTTTTGAACATTGCACTCTCCTTTTGCGAATTTAGTGGTCCAATCTTCAACAATATCTATCTTATCATATTTTTTGTGCTTATCAATAATTTAATTATTGCTTTGCATTTTTTTGAGTTTAGATTTTGAAAGCCATTAATTTTTAATTGAAAAATTGATACATACTTATAAAAATGTGGCAATTCTACGAATTGCCGTAAAAAACCTTCAAAAAATTGGAGGTTTTTGTGAT
>JAGGSB010000059.1 GCA_021159305.1 Deltaproteobacteria bacterium
AGGTTTGCCCCCATTTGTCGACTTTATAAATTCCCGCCTCCGTGTCATTCCGCCCCCGTATCAAGTACGGGGTGACATTACTTGATGCGGAATCTGGAAAGAATTTAGCCACGGATGAACACAGACATACACAAATGTAAAAGGCAAGGACTTTTCCCATAGTCTCGGTAAGTGAAAATACCATAGCTTGGGTAAATAGAAATACCATTGACCTGAAACCGGAAATGATCATACCTCCTTATTTTTATTTTTTATTCTGTAAGATTCTCCATCCATGGTGAAAACCCTGGCATGATGTAATGATCTGTCCAGCAGCGCTGTAGTCATTACACTGTCGCCCATCATTTCAGCCCAGGAGTCGAAACTTTTATTAGATGTGACTATTATTGATAACTTTTCATACATTTCACTTATCATGTTGAAAAAGAGATTAGCCTCACGTTTCTCAATAGGGGTATAGCCTATCTCGTCTATGATCATCTGTTATCTATCCATCGGCAGTCAAGTAAATTTACCACTTCCGATTTTCCTATCCCTTTGACCCTGCCGAAATCAAAATTGTCTATTTTCTTTATGACAGGGAAATGAGCACCAGTCATGTTTCTCTCTACCCGGCGTTTTATTCTGTAAGATATTTCAGTAGTAAATAATGTATTAAGAAAGGTAATATAGGAATCTTTCTTTATTTCCGCATCATTTATTATTTCATCAAGACTATTTCCTATGCCTTTTAAATTCAGTGTATTTACAAAGTTCAAAGTCTGTTCATATGCTTTCATGTGACTGCCCTCTCTCTTTTACTAATAAGCTCTTTGTATGCGGATAAGTTCCTCTTATTGACCTTTAAAGGTTCATGATATTCCCTGGCCATAGGTTGTATTTCCTGAAAGATGTTTTCTGAGGCACCTGTCTCCTGCTTATAATAGGCATAGGTATCATTCAGGTTTGCAAAACTCAGTGTATCATTCTCCAGGCAGTATTCCAGAGCCTTATTGAGAATAACAATGTCGATATCCTCCGCCATAAAGTATCTTTTCGCCTCCAGGCATTGGTCCCTAACATATCTTGAGAAAGTCTTAAAATTCCTCTCCGTGAATCTCTTCCAGTTTTCCCCCTCGAACATCTCAGAAACAAAGGCTTTCAACTCCTGTGCTGTCTTCTCCCTTTCCCTCTTGTACTCCCTTTTGCTTATCATTTTCCCGGGAATAGGAGAAAGACCATATTCGACTATCTCTTTTCCCGTGTACAGATCAAAGACGAAAAGCTTGTGTTTGGTGACATAAATCTCAACCGTTTTGTTCCTGTATTTTAAGGGCAGCTGATACCTGCATGCATCTACTGATATACAGGCTTTATCGTTTACTGTTCTATCTTCTCTCCCCAAAAGGGAGTCTTTCCTGAATATGGAGTTGCGGGCAGGCCGCAATTTCTCTCTTTCCTTTTCAATGATTACTGCAGGTATCTGCTTTGTAGCCTGAGATATTTTCCCATTTGCACGGCTTTTAAGCCACATGTACACACTTTCATTCGCCTCATCCACAGCCTTAAAATCTCTTGCACACAGAAAATTGTTTTTTACATATTTTACCAGGTTTTCAATCTTGCCTTTTGTTTCAGGATCTGCAGCCCGGCAGACATACATTCTTATTCCTTGCTCTTCAATAAAATACTTAAAATCATCAGTATAGATTATATCCCCTGCATTTTCGCTTACTACCATCAGTTTGTCCTGGTCAACAACCAGTTCCTCTGTTGTGCCTCCGAAATAGTCATAACAGTTAAGCAGATGATAAATAACTTCGGTTGTTTTAAATGGATGATCCTGAAAAATTACATATTTATACCTACTTGCAGAAAGAACTGCAGCAAATATGTAAAGCTTAAGCCCGCTTCTGTAAAGTTTTTATAAACCTTACAAGAGTCTTCCTGAAAAGGGATTCTATTTACCTTTACTATGGTATTTCTGTTTACCATTGGTATGGTAATTCAGCTTACCATTTCCACATAAGGAGAATCAAGCACCTTATTTCTTTTTTAAAGAGACGGTCATTTTCCTAAAAACCTTCGATTTCTACGGCAATCTTTGATTGCCATATAGATTTTTAGCGAGGCAATTTGGTGGCTTGACAAACATCGAAGATGCTTGCAAGCTCAAATCAAAGATTTGTGACTTGACAAGTAAGATATATTTTATATAATTAGTTTCATCTAACAAGAGTTGGTTAAACTAAATTAAAATGGATGGAGATGGAGATGGATGTTAAGTTAGAGGATGATGTAGATAGGTTAAAAATTGTGCCACTTGCTACAGTTTTCCCGGGCAAGAAGGTAAGAATCGTTTCTTTATTAGCAGGTAGGGGCTTACAAGGACACCTGATAGATATGGGTCTTAATATAGGTTCAGAGGTTGAGGTAATCAGTTCAATCAGAAGAGGACCTTTATTGATTGCATGCGGGGAAACCCGTCTGATGATAGGTTTCGGTATGGCTAAAAAAATCATGGTTGATTCAATAGATTATGAGGAGGAACAATAAACGATGACTTTGGATGAATTAAAACCTGGTCGGGAATGTCGCGTTATAAGGGTAACTGCAGAAGGTATTGTGGGACAAAGACTGTTAGATATGGGGTTTTCCCCAGGAACGGAAATAAAGGTTGTTCGTAATGCACCTTTAATGGATCCAGTTGATGTTAAATTAAGAGGATTTATTCTTGCCCTGCGTCATTCTGAGGCAAGAGGAGTAGAGGTAAACCTGTTATGAAAAAAGCCAAGAGGATAAAGGTAGCTGTAGCAGGTCAGCCCAATTCGGGTAAGTCTACTGTTTTTAATATGCTTACCGGGGCAAGACAATATGTGGCGAATTATCCTGGTGTAACGGTGGAAAAGAAAACAGGCTATTACAGTTTTAAGGGATTAAAAATTGAACTAATTGACCTTCCCGGAACTTACAGTCTTACCTCCTACAGCTTAGAAGAACGAATAGCGAGGGATATTTTACTCCATGAAAAACCTGCAATGGTAGTTGATGTAGTGGATGCCTCTAATTTAGAGCGGCATCTATATTTGGCATTTCAGCTTGCGGAAATGGGTATTCCCTTAATTATTGATTTAAATATGCTGGATATGGCTAATGGACGAGGTTTTAAGATTGACACTGCTAAATTGAGCCAGCAATTAGGGGTTCCTGTAATTCCCACAGTTGCAAATAAAGGTAAAGGAAGGAAGGAGCTAAAAGGGGCTATATCGGATATTTACAAAAAATCTGTGACCACTTCTTTTCGCGTTGATTATGGAGAGAAGTTAGAACCTATTTTAGGACGGTTGGAACGGCAATTGTCACAGGATTTAGCTCTTGTGGAGAGTTACCCTATACGATGGTTGGCTGTGAAGTTAATGGAGAATGATAGTGAGGCTCAAAGGTTGATTCAGGAGCATGCTAAGAATAATAAGGGTATTTTAGAAGTTGTTGCTCACGAAAGGAATGAGTTTTCCTCCCAATATGGAGAGTCGCCAGAAAAATTCATTGCCAACCACAGGTATAAAACTGCAGATAAAATTGTAAAGGCCTGTGTTAAGCAGGAAAGGGTAGCTAAAACTTTTACAGACAGGGTTGATCGCATTGTTTGCCACAGGGTTTTCGGACCGATTATCTTAATTGGTATTCTTTATCTTATGTACTGGCTCTCCATAGTCCAGGGGTATGCCATCACTAACTATACCTATCCTTATCTTGCTGCATTTAGAGATTTTCTCATCTCCCTGTTTCCCGGGCCAGGATTTGTCTTAGATTCATTTTTTCATGCCCTGCCAGTATGGGTCATTCAGGGGATTATAGCGGTATTAAATTATGTGCCTATCTTTTTTATCTTGTTTCTCCTAATAGCCATTTTGGAAGATACAGGCTATATAGCCCGGATGGCTTTTATCCTGGATCGTGTTTTTAAACATTTTGGTCTTCACGGGAAATCTATTCTGCCCTTGGTATTGGGTGGGCTATATATGGGTGGTTGTGCGATACCAGGGGTCATGGCATGCCGTGGTATAAAGGATGAAAAGGCAAGGATGACCACTATCATGATTACACCACTTATGAACTGCCTGGCCAAGATTCCCCTTTATGTGCTTCTCATAGGCATATTCTTTGCTGCACATAAAGGCACTGTTATGTTTTTTATAGCCACCATTACTATTATCATAGCTCTTTCCGTAGCCAAGATTTTAAGTATGACTATATTTAGGCACAAGATGAGCGCACCTTTTATCATGGAGATGCCGGCATATCATCTGCCCACCATACAGGGCGTGTTGCGTCGTTGTCTGGAAAGATTATGGCTCTTTTTTAAAAAGATCATAACCATTGTTGTTATAGTGACTGCCATTGTTTTTTTGTTTACCCATCTTCCCGGACTAAGCAAAGAGAGAAAAACCTACTATAGTAAACAGGCAAATCAGACAGAAAAATCTTTCTTTAAAAAGATAGAAAATACCTCTTATGCGAGTTTGCTGACCGGTCCCAAATTTATGGAATTTGTGCAGTATTGGGACAATTATAAATCTGCCAGAATGGGAGCAAAAGGGAAAAAAGCCGCAAAAGCAGTTGATAAAAGCTTTCGTAAGAAAAACTTTGAATTTTTCAAGGTTGTAAAACGGGGAAGATATGAGTTGGAGAGGAAAAAGATAAAGGATAAAGACGCTATGATGGTTCATAGAGCTTATAAAAAAACAGCCAAAGTAAGAAGAAATCTTAGAAAGAAAATAAAAGAAGAGGTAATTTTAGGAAGTATTTTGGGACAGGTGGGATGTTTTATGGAACCAGTTACAAAGTATGCAGGATTCAACTGGCGGGTAAATATTGCTCTGATCAGTG
>JAGGSB010000060.1 GCA_021159305.1 Deltaproteobacteria bacterium
CAAGCACGGAATGACAAAGAAGGAGAAAATCCGCCTGCCCTGTGTAATATCCTAACGAAGAAATTCTGTCTTGGAGTATTACACGGGGTCCAATCCAGAGGCTGAAATTCTTTTTTTGCCTTGAGATTGTTGGGATAATAACAGACTGCTAAACTCCGACCCTTGTTGAAAAGTTGTAATGCTTATAATAATGATTATATTATAGTAAAAATGAAGAAAGAAATGAGTGGATGGAGAAATCCCCATCTATTGTATATCACCATCATGATGATAATCCTTGCGATATTTTACTATATTCCCAGCATAATAACTCTTATGGGCTTAAAAGCTCCGAACTGGTTTATTCTTAATATGCCACATGATTTGTACAGGAGTTTGTTTTTTATACCCGTATTATATGCGGCTCATAGATTCAGAATAAAAGGTGTAATAGCAACAACTGTGATTTCAATGCTAATCTTTCTCCCCCGAGCTTTATTTATATCTCCTTATCTTAGTTCTTTAATTAGATCTATAGTTTTCATTATTGGTCTTTGGTTCTCGGGTTTTTTCTTTACTATAGCATTAAACGCCATCACCAAGCGAAAAAAGGCAGCGGAGAAACTTAGAGAAGCCAATATAATTATCAATAGAAGCCCAGCAGTGATTTTCACTTGGAAGAACGAGGAAGGTTGGCCAGCGGAATATGTTTCGGAAAATGCTGGAAGGATATTTGGATATACTGCAGAGGATTTTATCTCCGGGAAAGTAAACTATGCAAAGTGTATTCATCCTGATGATCTTGAACGCGTAAGGAAAGAAATAATGGTTTTCAGCAAAGAAGAGGGAAGAGATGAGTTTGTTCATGGGCCGTATAGAATAATAACAAAGGACGGTAAAGAGAAAATAGTTACTAATTGGACTTTTGTTGTGAGAGATCAGGGAGGGAAAATTACACATTATAAGGGAATTATCGAGGACATCACTGAGCGCAAGCTGGCGGAGGAGGCGTTGCAGAAGAGTGAAGCAAGGTTAAAAGAGGCTGAAAAGTTAGCCCTATTAGGTTATTGGGAACTTGATCTGAAAAAAAATGTGCTTTATTGGTCGGATGAGATCTATAGAATATTCGAGATTGACCCTTCTCGATTTGGGGCTTCCTATGAAGCATTTCTTAATACAGTTCACCCAGACGACAAAGAATTAGTAAACAGGGCATATACAGAGTCTGCTAAGAATAGAACGCCATACAGTATTGATCATCGAATATTGTTAAAAGATGGTAGGATTAAATTTGTTCACGAGCAAGGTGAAACATATTACGATGAACAAGGTAATGCTATACGTTCATTAGGAACAATTCAGGACATCACCGAGCGAAAAAAGGCAGCGGAGAAAATAAAATACATGGGTTTCCATGATTCATTAACAGGTCTATATAATAGAGCTTATTTTGAAGAAGAGATGAGAAGACTCAACACACAGAGGAGATACCCCTTAAGTGTTATTATGGCAGATATCAATGGTCTTAAAGTGGTTAACGATACACTGGGTCATAATAAAGGAGATGAATTACTAAAAGATACAGCAAAATTATTAAAATCTATAGCTCGTGAAGGAGATATTATGGCTCGCGTTGGAGGGGATGAATTCGCCGTTATCCTGCCTCATTCTGATGAAAATGCTGCTCAAACATTCTGTAATAGATTTAGAGATGCGTGTGAAAAATATAACCGTAAAACTCAATTAAAGCTCAGTATTGCCCTGGGATATGCTGTGCAATCCGGTCAATACGAAAATATGGAAAAGGTTTTAGAAAAAGCAGATGAGAATATGTATACCGAAAAACTATCAGATATTGCCAGCAGGGAAAACCATATCATTGATACCCTCAAAACTGTTTTAGCTACAAGAGACCCTCATACTGAAAAACATGCAGAGAGATTGCAGAATCTGTCAGAAGCCTTAGGAAAGGATATAGGACTATCAGAATTTGAATTAAAGAGATTGAGATTGTTAGCTTTACTGCATGATATAGGAAAAATAGGCACACCAGATAATATTTTATTTAAACCTACTAAGTTAACAGAAGAAGAATGGGAAATTATGAAAAAACACTCTGAAGATGGATATAAGATGGCTGGAAATATTCCTCAGCTGTATGGCATTGCTGAAGCAATATTATATCATCATGAAAGATGGAATGGTACAGGTTATCCCAAAGGATTAAAAGGTAAAGAAATTCCCATATTGTCTCGTATTATTTCTATTGTAGATGCTTATGATGTGGTGTTAACAGAAAGACCTTACAAAAAAGCAATGACAAAAGAAGAAGCAATAAAAGAGCTTAAAGAGAATGCAGGCACTCAGTTTGACCCGGAATTAGTGGAAAGATTTTTAAAGATAAAAGTAAATAAAGAGTAATTACTCAATGAGCTACTGTAAAGTCCGACGAAATTCTCTTTGACGAAAAGAGAGACAAATGGATCAAAGAAAAAAGGGCAGTAGTGTTTACTTTCATAAACCTTAAGAAGCTATACAAGCGTATAGACATTTTTTTGAGAAACCCAGTAGACTTTGAGATGGCATACTCCCATAAAACAGTTATGAGTGTTAGAGATATAAAGATAAAGGTTGCCTCTGTTGAAGATATTATAAAGATGAAAAGGGTTTCGGGGAGGCCAAGAGATATAGAAGATATAAGGCATCTTGAGAAGATCAAATTAATAAAAAACAGAGAGAATAAATGACAGTCAATGAACTCTATAAATATGCCTATGTGAAGAGACCCCTTGCCGAGCTTTATAAGGATATTTCATCGGTCCCCGAGGAGTTCATTATAGAGTGGCTCAAGGAGACCCATGATTACATAAGGCTCCATTCGGATGACGAATTGAGAGAATTTCTCACACTCAGCCCAGAGGATGTATTGAACTGGCTTGATGAGGCAGTGCCATTTGTGTGGGAGGTAAAAAGAGAATCTTCGAAGAAAGGAAAACCAGTCATCTATTAATATGATTCACTCAACCGCCTATCTGTCCTTCCTTTTTTAGCCTTGGGATTAAGATATTTTCAGCTTCAGGATTTTTATGATTAAGACCCCATGTAGTATAGCAAGCTACTGGACGGGGTAAACGGATTAAGATAAATAATTCTGTTCATTTCTTTTGTCTTGATACAAAAGAAACAGAACCAAAGAAAAAATCAAGGCTAAAGGAAATCTACTAAAATCCTTCATCAAAATGCTAAAAATAATAAACTCGCTTTCAGCT
>JAGGSB010000061.1 GCA_021159305.1 Deltaproteobacteria bacterium
GCCTCAAGAAGCCTTAAAGATATTATGTCTGAGCTACATGGAGGACTACTCAAAATCGTTTGATCTAAACGATTTGTCAAAAGTATTAGAGGAAAAATGAAGGGGGATGTTGCTGTTTTAACAACTGCGGCGGTTTACCTTAGGGTATTAAAATGGGGGCAAAAAGGGATATAATATTCAAGAAAGGGGTGGATATAAAAAGAAAAGTTTATGAATGAAGCAGGAAAAAAACAGAAGAGATGAGACTTAAATTGATGCAGTACTTGTGTATATAAGTAGATGAAAACAGGTTTTTTAAAGAGTAGTTCCCAGAAAGCCTACTGGATAATCAAACAGAAAAGGAAAAACATACTTGTTGTTACACCGGATAACAAAAAAGCATATAATCTCTATAAAGATATAGTTTTTTTTAATCATTTTTTCAATAAAGGGCAGATAGTTGCTCTTTTCCCTGCTTATGAATTTTCTCCCTATACTTCATTGGCTCCTTTGGAGGAGATTGTAACCCGGAGGCTGAGGACAATTTATCACCTTTCTTTAAATACTGATGTCGTTTGTGTGTTGCCTTCAGAGTCTTTAATTCAGCCCATGATGCCTGTAGAAGTATTTAAGAGAAAATGTTTTGCATTAAGAAAAGAAGAAACTATAAAATTAGAAAATGTAGTTGAGAAACTTTCTTTGTTGGGATATGAACGCACAGAAAATGTAAGTAGAGAGGCAGATTTTTCAGTGAGGGGAGGAATTATAGATGTGTTTTCTCCTCTCTACAATAAACCTGCCCGTATAGATTTTTCTGGAGATGAAATAGAGTGTATAAAATTATTTCATATTCAAAATCAACTTTCGTTTGACAGTTTGGACGAGCTTGTTATTTTGCCGGCTCGAGAATGGAATGGAGACGGTGGTTATGCACGGATTGTGGATCAAAATGGCAGGTGTTACCTGGCAGATAATTATGATATTTTTGCTATTGACAATAAGGATGAAGTATTAAAAAAGGGAGAAATTATTTACAGCTTTGCCAAATACAGCTTTTCTAAAGAAGAAGGCGAAACAAAACCGGAGAATGTGCTTTTAAATAAAGAAAGGTGGCATGATGCAATAGATAAAGCTTTTCATTTTATTATAGATGACCCCCTGGTTCCTTCTTTTTATCCTCTTCTATTATTGTCTTTTCTTAAGGGTATTTCTCCTTCTCAAAAGATAGAAATGATCTTAGAAAAATCAAAGAAGAGTAAGGTTGTCGTGGCTTGTGGTTCTTCTTTCAGAAAAGAAAGGATAGAAGAGCTATTTAAGGAAAGGGGCAATTCTTTCTCTATTTCTTTCGTTCCCTTCTATTTAAGTGAAGGTTTTTATGACCAGCAGGATGACATCTATTTTATATCCTATGAGGATATTTTTGGGAAAGAAAAAGCTAAATATCTAAAGAAAAAAGCTTTCCTCTCTGTTCCGTCCCTGAAAGTGGGTGATTTGATTGTACATGAGAATTACGGGATAGGTATGTATGGGGGTATAAAGAGATTAAATCTTGGGAAGGAAAAGTGTGATTTTGTGTGTGTAGAATACAAAGATGACGATAAATTGTATGTTCCCTTAACCTTTCTCTATTTGCTTTCTCCCTATCACGGTGAGGAAGAAATAGACAGTTTGCGTTCTAAAAGATGGCAATTGCGTAAGGAAAGAGCAAAAAAATCCATAGAGAAGATACTTTCAGAGTTGGTAGAGTTATATGCGAAAAGAGAAATAATAGAGAAGAAACCTTATAATGTGGATACTTTATTTTATAAGGAGTTTGCCCTGCAATTTGCCTTTCAAGAGACACCTGATCAACAGAAAGCCATTTCTGATATAGAGAAGGATATGTCAAAAGGCAAACCTATGGATAGGCTGATTTGCGGAGATGTAAGTTTTGGCAAGACAGAGGTAGCGATGAGAGCCTGTGCGATATGTGTGGCTAATGGTAAACAGGCAGCAGTTATTGCCCCTACTACGATACTTGTTATGCAGCATTTACATACCTTTTTAGACAGGTTTTCTGATTTTCCTGTGAACATTAAGACTATTAGCCGTTTTACAGCAGAAAAGGAGAAAAAAGAGATTATTAGGGGAATGATTAACGGATGTGTAGATATAGTGATAGGCACGCATAGTCTTTTTTCTCCTAAGATAGATTTTAATAATCTGGGACTTCTTATTATAGATGAGGAACAGAGATTCGGTGTAAAAGCAAAGGAGTGCTTGAAGGAAAGATACCCGGATGTAGATATTTTGTCTCTTTCTGCCACTCCCATTCCCCGCACCTTAAATATGGGTCTCTCTGGTATTCGGGATATGAGCATAATAGCCACAGCACCTCCTGAAAGAAAGTCTATTCATACCCATGTAGTGGAAAGAAAAAGAGGTGTAATTAAAGATGCGATATATAAGGAAGTTTTGCGGAAGGGACAGGTATTTTTTGTGCACAATCGCATTGAGGATATAGAAGAGGTGAGGAAATATTTGCAAGAGATTGTGCCTGATATTCGAATGGAAGTGATACATGGACAGATGCCAAAAAAGAGAATTGAGAAGATTATAAGAGCATTCGTAAAGGGGGAATTTCCCCTGCTTATTTCCACTGCTATTGTAGAGTCTGGTTTGGATATAGGCACTGTAAATACGATATTAATTGACGATGCTCAAAACTTTGGCTTAGCAGACCTTTATCAACTGAGAGGTAGGGTAGGCAGGGGGTTTAAAGACGCTTATTGTTATCTTCTACTGTCAGAAAAAGAATTTAGCATGAGGGCGAAGAGGAGGCTCTCGGCGATAAAAGAATTTGTTGAAAGGGGATCCAGTTTGCGTCTGGCGATGGAGGATATGCATATAAGGGGAGGCGGAAATCTATTAGGAAAAGATCAATCAGGTTGTATAAGGGGGATAGGATATGGACTTTATATGCAATTGGTGGAAGAAGTTGCACATAAAATAAAGAAAGAGCCGTGTAGAAAAATTATGCCTGTACATATAAAGGCTGATATTGATGTTTATGTTCCTGACTTTTATATACCGGAGACTTTGAAGCTGGATTTTTACAGGAGACTTTCTAAATTGAAGGAGGTAGATGGATTAACGCAGCTTTACGAGGAGATGGTAGATAGATTTGGAAAGCCGCCTCAAGAGGTAAAAAATCTTTATGAGGTAATTTATATGAAGATATTGGCACAAAAAATAGATGTGAAAACCATAACATTCAGAGATGGAAAATTGGATATTGAGTTTTATCCTGATACTCGTGTGGATGTTGATAGCTTAGCCAAAATTACACAAAAATTTGGTGGTAGATTCCATAATGTGTATTCTGTTATATTTAGTTTACAGGAGGATGGAGTGGGTTTTGCAAGAAATGTCTTAACAAACATCAGAGATGTTTGTTAAGCAAAGCATGAAATGATTTGCTTGACAACTGTGTCAATGAATCTTTATTATTAGAGGATATTATGCGCGTGTTTTGGTTTTTTGTGTTGCTATTTATATGTGTTTCTCCTCTTCAAGCAGAAGTAGTGGATAGGATAGAAGCTGTTGTAGGGAACGAGGTAATAACTTCATTAGATGTGGAAAACCTGTCTCCCTTCTATAAGCAAAATTCACTTCAAAGGATTGTTGATGATTGTATGATTAAGGAATTCTGTTTGAAGAGAGGAATAACGGTAAGCGAAAATGAAATTGATAATTATATACAGGAGGTGTCTAAAGAAAATCATATTTCTCGGGATGAGCTTTTTGAGAAAGTGAAAAAGAGTGGTGTGAGCGAAGATTATTATAAAAAGAAAATTGAATTTAATATAATTAGGATGAAATTTATACAGAAATTTATCGTTCCTTTTGTCTACATAACAGATGCAGAAGTGAAAGACTATTATGAAAGTCATAAGAAAAGTTATGTCCAGGAGAAAGAAGTTAAAATAGATATGATATTGTTTAAAAAAAGTGAAGGGAAATTGGCGAAAGATGTAATAGGAAATATTCATCAAGGGAAAATAGATTTTAAAAAGGCCAAGAAGCTATATTCAGTGAAAAAAGATAAACCCGTATTCATACCTATGAATGCATTTAATGACAGTGTAAGGAACATGATAGAGAAAACGATGTCTGGAGGTGTGTGTGGGCCTGTGGAAGTCGAGGAAGGCATTTATATTTTGAAAGTATTGGATAAGGTAGGTGGTGGTTTTGCTCCTTTGGATACAATGAAAGAGGACATAAGAAATCATGTCTTTAATGATAAAGTTTCTCATCATCTGAATATGTGGCTTAAGGCGTCCAGAGAGCGAATGCAGGTTAGAATTATTAGATGAGATTGGACCAATTCCTGAAATCTTCGCGCCTTGTAAAGAGAAGAACACAGGCGAAGGAGATGTGTGATAAGGCTTTTATACGGGTAAATGGTCACCAGGCAAAACCATCTAAAGATATAAGAGAGAATGATGTTGTTTCCGTTTATTATCAGTTAAAAAAGCTTGTGGTAAGGGTAATAGATTTGCCTAAGGGAAACATAAGAAAAGAAGAGGCACAAAAACTCTACGAGGTGTTAGAAGAAAGGGAGTATGAGGAATAGTTTGCCAAGACTGGCCTTGACAATGGGAGATCCACTGGGAATAGGCCCAGAGATTATTTTAAAGACACTTTCTTCTCCTGAAGTTTGGAAGATATGCAAGCCTGTTGTTTATGGGAGCGCTTTCGTTTTTCGATTTTACATGGATCTTTTAGGGCTGAATATGTCAGTCAATATAATAGATGAGAACAGCGATTTTCTTCCCAATGTAATAAATGTTTATCCCGTTGTAGGCTTTAAAGTGGACAAAGAGAAGATAGGCAAGATAGACGAAGAGGCAGGAGATGCAGCTTACAGAAGCTTTGTTTGTGCAATAGATGATGCCTTGAATAATAAAGTAGAAGCCATAGTTACTGCTCCTTTAAACAAGAAGGCGATGAATCTTGCCGGGCACGATTTTTCTGGGCATACAGACATTTTGGGGAAAGCCGCAAAGGAAAAGACGGTTATGATGTTTAGCTGCCCGGATTTAAAGGTAAGTTTGGTAACCGTTCATGTGGCATTATCCGATGTTCCTGAACTCATAACTATGCATAAGGTCCTGCACACTATTGTTATTACTCATGATTCTCTAATAAAGGATTTTGGTATAAAGAGTCCATCTATTGGCGTATGTGGTTTGAATCCTCACGCTGGTGAAGATGGATTGTTCGGTTCAGAAGAAAAATTGTCTATAAAATTGGCGATAAAAAAAGCACAGATGCAGGGAATAGATGTTAAGGGGCCATTTCCTGCGGATGCGATTTTTACTCCTGTAAATAGAGTGAAATATTCGGCAATTGTGGCTATGTATCATGATCAAGGGTTGATTCCTGTGAAGACAATATGTTTTGATAAAGCGGTGAATGTAACTTTAAACCTTCCTTTCGTGAGGACATCGCCAGATCATGGAACGGCGTTTGATATTGCAGGAAAAGGGGTAGCTTCTCCTGTTAGTTTTATAGAAGCTGTTAAATTAGCAGGTAAAATTGTTCAATGCAGAAGAAACATTTAGGGCAACACTTTTTGAATAAAGAATCTGTAGCTTTAAGTATTGTGAATAATATTCCTTCGGGACATGTGGTGGTAGAAATTGGGGCCGGAAAAGGAGCGCTTACGAAATTTATTGTTGAAAAAGGATTTACAGTTAAGGCGGTGGAGATAGACAAAAGTTTAGTAGATTATTTAAAGGAGAGATTTAAAAGTAAGAAAAAGATAGAGGTTATTCATGGAGATGGAAGAGATTTTATCTTTCCTGAGGACTGTGTGGTGGTAGGAAACTTGCCGTACAATGTTTCTAAGAGGATTATAAGAAATATTATCTTTCAAAAGGAAAAGATTATACAGGCAATTTTGATGGTGCAAAGAGAAGTAGCGGATACGATGTTGGCTTTACCCTCTTCTTCTTGTTATAGTAGATTTAGTGTTTTTGTGCAGTTTCACTTTTGTATAAGAAGATTGTTTAATGTTTCTCCTGATGCATTCTACCCAAAACCTAAGGTTTACTCCAGCTGTCTTTTGTTGAAGCCTACTAAAGCACAAATAGACAACGAAAAGTTTCTTCTGTTTTTAAATAAACTTTTTCTCGCCCGAAGAAAAACAGTATACAACAACCTGCGCAAAGCGAAGATTTTTACTCCCCTTTCTCTTGACAACTCTCGCAGAGAGTTGCAAGCAAACGACTTCGTCGTTTGTCTTGATATAAAGGATAAAAGACCGCAGGAATTATCGGGCGAACAAATTTTAAGGATGTATAAGATATGCAAGAATTAAAGATTATCCCTTTGGGGGGACTCACTGAAATCGGTTTGAATTGTACGGTATTTGAATACGGGAATCAGGCGATCATCGTAGATGCTGGTTTGATGTTTCCTGAAGAAAATATGCTGGGTGTAGATATCGTTATCCCGGATTTTAGCTATATATTGGAAAATGCGGATAAATTTAAGGGTATTGTGGTTACCCATGCTCATGAAGATCATGTGGGGGCTATTCCTTATCTGTTAAAGGATTTGAATCTACCCATTTATGCAACAAGACTTACATTGGGGTTATTGAAGAAGAAAATTGAAGAATTTAAACTACCCAATGTTGAATATCACGAAATTACTGCAAAAAAGGTATTTTCTATTGGGCCATTTACCATAGAACCATTAAGGGTTACGCATAGTATCGTTGATTGTGTTGCGTTAGCTATAAGAACACCTGTGGGCGTTGTTATACACACCGGGGACTTTAAAATTGACTATACCCCGGTAGATGGGAAACCATTTGACATGGCTTCTTTTTGTAGATATGGGCAAGAGGGAATTTTGCTTCTTCTTTCTGATAGTACCAATGCTACTGTTCCTGGTTTTACGCCTTCGGAAAAGGTATTGGAGGATGTTTTTCAACGAATATTCTCTCAAAGCAAGGGACGTATTTTAGCTGTGACATTTGCTTCAAATGTTCATCGTGTTCAGCAAATAATAAATGTAGCCCAAGAGTTTAAGAGAAATGTATGTTTAACAGGCAGGAGTATTGTACAGAATGCGTTAATTGCTCAAGAGTTAGGTTATTTTAAGGCTCCTGAAGAGATGATGATTAAAGAAGAAAATATTGATATGTATCCCGACGATCGTTTGGTAATTGTAACTACGGGTTCGCAGGGAGAGCCGCTGAGTGGTCTATCCAGAATTGCTTTAGGGGAACATAAGAGAATTAAAGTTAAACCGACGGACACCATTGTTATTTCGGCCAAGGCTATACCTGGTAATCAGAGAGCAATTGCTCGCATTGTGAATATGCTGATGAGGAGAGGCGCTGAAGTATTGTATGAAGAGAATTCAGATGTTCATGTCTCTGGACATGCATCACAGGAAGAATTAAAGTTTATGCTTATGACCTGTAAGCCTAATTATTTTGTACCTATACATGGTGATTATATTAAGCGTTTCACTCATGCTCGTATTGCCCGCAAGATGGGCATTCCTCCATCCAGCATTTTTCTTCTGGATAATGGTGATATTCTGCACCTGAGCAAAGAAAAGACTTATGCTTCAGGTAGTGTAACTGCGGGAAGGATGTTTGTGGACGGGAGAGAGATAGGAGAAATGGGGGATGTAGTATTAAGAGACAGGATGAGGCTGTCAAAGGATGGTGTTTGCATGGTGTTTGTTGTGTTGAACAAAACTACAGGAGATTTGATATCTGGCCCTGATGTTATAATGAAAGGTGTAACATATGAAAATATGTCTCAAGAACTTATGGATGAAACAAGTTCTATGGCAAGGAATCTTATTATAAATCAAACCGGGGTGGATATGAGAACAAATCAATTTGAGCTGAAGAAAAAGATAAGAAAAGCGATAAATAGGTTTCTTTATAAAAAGTTGATGCGGAATCCTATCGTTTTACCGGTAGTTATGGAGGTTTAATGTGCAAGAAGTTTCTTGCTCCGTCACTGTTTATTGTCCTTTTTCTGTTTTTTTCTCTATCCATATTTTCTTACAATTTTAACGATATATCTTATCCTCATCCAGAGGTAATAAAGAATTTAGTGGGATTAGGCGGTGCTTATATTTCCTATTTTTTCTTTTCTATCTTTGGTTATGTTGCTTATTTTGTGCCTTTTTTATGTTTGTTTTTGTTTCTTTTTAGCTTAAAAAAGAAGGGCTTAGTTGGTGGTTTTTTAATCTTGTTCTTGCTTGTTGTTATTGTGGATATGTTTTTTTACGGTTTATGGAATGCATCGGGTGAGCATCTTATAAGGGTAGGATATTACAAGTGTGGTATTGTAGGTTCGTTTTTAGGAAGACATTTTTTTCTCTACTTAGGTAAAACAAGCGGTTTTGCTGTGACTTATCTTCTGTTTTTCTTTTTTATCTTTCTCCTTGGTCTGCGCATCCGTAGTATTTTTCCCAAATCGAATAAACCAGAGAAAAAAAAGCTTTCACCAAAGAAACAGGTTAAGATCTATAAACCAGAGAAAAAAATAAAGATGGATAGAGCGGGAGAACAAAAGGCGGGCGAATGGATTTTCCCGCCATTGGATTTTTTAAGGTCACACGTAACGAAATCTGTTTTTGCCAGTAATGATGAAATATACAGAAGGTCCCAAGCTTTGGAAGAGAAGTTGTTGAATTTCGGTGTGGAAGGAAGGGTAACAGGGGTGATGCCTGGTCCTGTAGTTACCATGTATGAATTTGAACCTGCGGCGGGAGTGAGGGTGAATCGCATAGTTAATCTATCCAATGATTTGGCTATGGCGATGAAGGCATTGTCGGTGAGAATTCTTGCCCCTGTTCCAGGGAAGGCAGTGGTGGGTATCGAGATTTCCAATAAAAATAGGGAAACTGTGTATATGAAAGAAGTTGTTAGCTCTAAAAGTTTTAGAAATTCTACTTCTTGCCTTACATTGGCTTTAGGAAAAGATACTTTAGGGAGACCGTTTATTGCGGATCTTGTGAAGATGCCCCATCTTCTCATCGCTGGTGCCACTGGTTCGGGGAAAAGCGTGGGTATAAACGCTATGATTGTAAGTATTTTGTATAAGGCATTACCAGAAGATGTAAAGTTTGTGATGATAGATCCCAAGATGTTGGAGCTTACAGCATATGATAGCATTCCATATCTGTTTATGCCTATTATTACCGATCCCAAAGAAGCGACAATAGCTTTGTCTTTGCTGGTTGGAGAGATGGAAGGAAGATATAAAACGATGTCTCAATCCGGCGTGAAAAACATAGAAAAATATAACAGCAAGGCAGAAGCTGGTGAATGTGAAAAGTTACCCTATATAGTGGTGGTGATAGATGAATTGGCGGATTTAATGATGGTTTCTTCAAGAAAGGTGGAGTCTTCTATCGTTAGGTTGGCTCAAATGGCGCGAGCGAGTGGCATACACTTGATCTGTGCCACCCAAAGACCGTCGGTGGATGTGATAACAGGTTTAATAAAAGCGAATTTTCCTGCCCGAATTTCATTTAAGGTTTCTTCTAAGGCGGATTCTCGGGTGATTTTGGATACATCTGGAGCGGAGAGTCTCTTAGGTTGTGGGGATATGCTCTTTCTTCCTCCTGGTACATCGGAGCTTAAAAGGATACATGGTGCTTTCTTGAGCGAGGAGGAGATAGAAAGGGTTGTATCTTTTGTGAAAGAGGAAAAAGAGCCACAATATGACAATAGACTTATTTCCGGGATTGAGGAAGCTAAAGAGATGAAAGATGAAAACAGGGAGTATGATGAATATTATGGAGAAGCTTTGGATATAATCAAACAGGGGGGAAACCCTTCCATTTCTTACATTCAAAGAAGATTGAAGATTGGATATAATAGGGCGGCAAGGATTGTTGAGCAAATGGAGAGAGATGGCGTTCTTTCTCCGCCAGACGAGAAAGGAAGAAGAGAAGCCTTGCTTTAGTTGCTTGCAATTTGTATTTTTGGGGGCTATAATAATAGTTTAAATGATATGTTTTAGGAGGAATAAGTGAGGTTAAATGGAGCGAGTATACTTTTAGAATCATTAAAAAAAGAGGGAGTAAAGCATATCTTTGGCATTCCTGGTGGAGCAGTAATCAATGTGTTTGATGAACTTTATAAACAAAAGGATTTAAACTTTATATTAACCAGGCGAGAGGATGGAGCAACATTTGCCGCTGAAGGTTATGCCAGGTCTACAGGAAAAGTAGGTGTAGTTTTTGTTACCTCTGGCCCGGCAGCTACCAATACTGTTACCGGTATTACCAATGCTTATATGGATTCTGTGCCCATAGTGGTTTTTACGGGTCAGGTACCTACGAATCTTATAGGAAATGATGCTTTTCAGGAAGCGGATACTACAGGTATAACTCGTCCCTGCACCAAACATAATTTTTTAGTAAAGCATGTGGAGGATTTGGCGGAGACAATAAAAAAAGCATTTTATATTGCTTCAACCGGCAGACCAGGTCCGGTATTGATAGATCTGCCAAAGGATGTTCAGGTAAATGAGACTGAGTTTAATTATCCAAAATCTGTATTTATTCGTGGGTATAACCCTACTTATCATGGTAATCCCAGGCAGATAAAGAAGGTAGCTCAGATAATCGCCAAAGCGAAGAGACCGCTTCTGTATGTGGGCGGAGGAGCGATAAGCTCGGAAGCTCATGAAGAGGTTTACAAACTGGCCAAGAAATTGTCTATTCCTGTGTTTACCACACTGATGGGCATTGGTGCATTTCCTGAAACAGATGAGCTTTCTCTGGGGATGGCTGGCATGCATGGGACATACCGGGCGAATATGGCTATCCAACATTGTGATTTGCTTATTTCTATTGGAGCAAGATTTGATGATCGGGTTACAGGCAAGCTTTCTGATTTTGCTCCGTGTGCCTCTATAGTGCATATTGATATAGATCCTGCATCCATCAGCAAAAATGTAAAAGTGGATTATCCTATTGTGGGTGATGCGAAACTTATTTTACAGGAGATGCTACCTTTGTTTGATGGGTACAAGGATAGAAATTGGGAAGAGATGAGGAAACCATGGTTGGAAATGATAGAAAATTGGAAGAATGAACATAAGCTTGCCTATATTCGCGATGAAAAGACGATAAAACCTCAATATGTGCTTGAGAAACTCTATCAATTGACGCAGGATATCTATCCTATCGTTGCTTCTGATGTGGGTCAGCATCAAATGTGGGTAGCTCAATTTTATACCTTCACTAAAGCACGAACCCATTTAAGTGCAGGGGGCTTGGGCCCTATGGGTTTTGGTTTTCCCGCTGCATTAGGAGCGCAGGTAGCAAATCCCGATCGGGTGGTAATAAATATAACGGGTGATGGTAGTTTTCAGATGAGTATGCAAGAGTTGGCTACCATAGTGGAATTTAAATTACCTGTGAAGGTGGTGATATTAAACAACGGCTTTTTAGGAATGGTTAGGCAGTGGCAGCAATTGTTCTTTGGTAGAAGATATTCAGGAACAGATGTTTCCGTACAACCAGATTTTGTAAAGTTAGCCCAGAGCTATGGTGTTGATACTTTTCGCCTTGAGGAAGAAAAGGATGTAGAAGAGGGACTAAAGAAGATGCTGAGTTGTAAGGGGGCTTGTGTTGTGGATGTACGTATTTCACCCGAGGAAAATGTTTATCCTATGGTGCCTGCAGGAGCACCTATTTCTCACATGTTACTGGTTTGAGGTGCTGTATGGAATATATTGTGTCTTTATTGGTAGAAAATAAGGCAGGGGTTTTGTCTAGAATTGTCAATCTCTTTAGTGGTAGAGGTTACAATATAGAAATGTTGAATGTGGCTCCAACTATGGACCCCTTACTTTCTCGGATGACGATTGTCACAAGCGGAGATGAAAGGGTATTGGAGCAGATTAATAAGCAGTTGAACAAGGTAATAGATGTTGTAAAGGTTGTAGAATATAGAGGTAGACCGTATGTGGAGAGAGAAATGGCGTTGGTGAAGATGCATACTGATGCCAATACGAGGGCAGAGATCTTGCGTATTGTGGATATATTTCGTGCCAATGTAGTAAGCGTTGCCCGTGATTCTTATACCATAGAGGTAACAGGGGATAGTGGTAAAATTAATGCAATTTTGAATTTATTAGAACCTTTAGGAATAAAAGAATTAGCTCGCACCGGTAAGGTAGCAATGACAAGAGGAGAGTAAAATGGTATTGAATGTTTATTACGACAAAGATGCAGATCTTTCTCTTATTAAAGGGAAAAAAGTGGCGGTAATCGGTTATGGGAGTCAGGGTTATGCCCATTCTAATAACTTAAAAGACAGTGGTGTAAATGTTGTTGTGGGTTTGAGAAGATCAAGTAAGTCCTGGAACAAGGCGGAGAAAAAGGGATTAAGGGTAATGGAAGTGCGTGATGCTGCTGAGTGGGCAGATGTAATTATGATTCTTGTCCCTGATGAACTACAGGCAGAAATCTACAAACAGGATATAGAGGCATGTCTTAAGGAAGGAAACACGATAGTTTTTGCACACGGTTTTAACATTCATTTTGGTCAGATAAAACCTTCAGCTTCTATAAATGTGATGATGGTTGCTCCGAAAGGACCTGGACACTTGGTGCGCAGGGAATATGAAAAGGGAAGAGGCATACCTATGCTTATCGCGGTGGAGCAGGATCCTTCTGGTAATACAAAAAATTTGGCCTTGTCTTATGCTTCGGCGATTGGAGGAGGAAAAGCAGGTATTATTGAGACCACATTTAAGGATGAGACAGAGACGGATTTATTTGGTGAACAGGTTGTTTTATGCGGTGGAGTGACAGCTTTGGTAAAAGCTGCTTTTGAAACTCTGGTAAAGGCTGGTTATCCGGAAGAAATGGCTTACTTTGAGTGTTTTCACGAACTGAAGCTTATTGTGGATCTCATGCATGAGGGTGGTATAAATGAAATGCGTTATTCAATATCCAATACTGCTGAATATGGTGATCTAACCCGAGGACCCAGAATAATCAACGAAGCAACAAAGACAAGAATGGAAGAAATATTAAAAGAAATCCAAACTGGACAGTTTGCCAAGGAATGGATATTGGAAAATAAGGCAGGCAGACCTGTGTTTAATGCTTTAGTGAAACACGACGAAAATCATCCTATAGAGAGAGTGGGAAAACGCTTGCGTAGTATGATGTCCTGGATCAGTGCCAGTAAGATTGTGGATAGAGACGAGGCTTAATGAGGACAGGGGAGCAGCATGTTTTTGCAGTTGAAGGAATACCTATTGTTATAGGAGAACTGCTTTTATTTGTTGTGCTGCTCTTGCTTCACTGGTATATAGTCGCCGGGATTTGGATTATAATAGTTTTGTTTAGCTTCTATTTTTTCCGTAATCCGAAAAGGAATGCGCCTGACGAGAAGGGTTTAATAGTTTCTCCTGCTGATGGTATAGTGGTAGATATCTCAAGAGCAGAAGAGCGTTTTTTCCTAAAGGAAAAGGTTTCAAGGGTGAGTGTTTTTATGTCTTTGTTTGATGTGCATGTGAACAGGTTTCCTGTGGAAGGAGAGGTTGTTGACACTCATTATAATAAGGGTAAATTCTATCCGGCAAACAGAGAAAAATCATCACTCTTGAATGAACAAAATGGTGTTTTCATTAAAACTAAATCTGGAAAGAGATTGGTGGTAGTTCAAATTGCAGGAATAATTGCCCGTCGTATTGTATGTTATGCAAAAAAGGGTAGTATTTTTAGAAAAGGCGAGATATTTGGATTGATTATGTTTGGCTCGCGGCTGGATGTATACACGCCTTGTTCAATGAAGCTGAATGTAAAGTTAGGTGAAAGAGTAAAGGCAGGAGAAACGGTGATAGGGGTGTTTGATGAGTAAGAGAAACATTTATATTTTGCCAAATCTATTTACCACCGCAAGTATCGTTACCGGTTTTTATTCAATGCTCTTTGCAGTAAGAGAGAATTTTATCTTAGCGGGGTGGTTTATTGTTTTGGCTGTTGTATTTGATAGTTTAGATGGAACTGTGGCTCGTCTCACTCACTCTCAGAGTACATTCGGCATGGAGTATGATTCATTATCCGATTTGGTGTCCTTTGGAGTGGCACCGGCATTTATCAGTTATATGTGGTATTTGCGATATTTAGATGAAGTGGGTATCTTTTTGTGCATTGCCTATCTTTTAATGGGGGCATTGAGGTTGGCACGATTTAATGTCCAGAATAAGAGGATTAGTTTTGTTGGTTTGCCTATCCCTGCGGCGGCAATGATGGTTATAAGCACGATGCTCATAGCCATTAAACTTAATATACACATTTTCGAGGGTTTCCTTTTCGTTATTTTATTTGCCGCAGTTTCTTTTCTTATGATAAGTAATGTAAGATATAAAGGTTTTAAACATATAAACCTAGGTGACTTCAAGTGGTGGAAGACAGTGGGGCTGATACCTATTTTTGTGGTTTTTTTATGGAAACCTTATTTTGTGTTGTTTTTGCTTTCTATAGTCTATATATTTTCTGGGCCTGTGGAATGTATGGTAAAAGTTAGTAAGAGAAAGTTGTTTAGAAGGAGGGAAGATGGAAAACAGAAAGATAATAATTTTTGATACTACCTTAAGAGACGGTGAACAGTCGCCCGGGGCAAGTATGAATATAGAGGAAAAGTTACTTATGGCAGAGCAGTTGCAGAAGTTAAATGTGGATGTGATTGAGGCAGGATTTGCTGCTTCCTCACCTGGTGATTTTGAATCGGTGAATCGTGTGGCTCAGAAGATAAAGGGTCCAACCATTGCCAGTTTGGCAAGGGCGGTGAAGGGTGATATTGAACAAGCAGGAGAAGCGTTGAAACCAGCAGAAAAAAGAAGAATTCATACCTTTATTGCTACCTCTCCCATTCATGTGGAAAAGAAGTTGCATATGGCATATGATCAGGTGATAGATCAGGCAGTAGATGCTGTAAAGCTTGCGAAAAATTATACCGACGATATAGAATTTTCTCCAGAGGATGCAACGAGAAGTGATCGAGACTATCTGTGCCGTATTTTAGAGGCGGTTATAAAAAATGGAGCAACGACGGTTAATATACCAGATACGGTAGGTTATACGGCACCCCAGGAATACTATGAGCTTATTAAATATCTTATGAATAATGTGTCCAATATCGACAAAGCTATAATAAGTCTTCATTGTCACGACGATTTGGGTATGGCTGTTGCAAATTCTCTTTCCGGAGTTTTAGCCGGGGCGGGTCAGGTGGAATGTACGATAAACGGGATAGGAGAAAGAGCAGGTAATGCCTCTCTGGAAGAAGTAGTTATGGCTATAAAAACACGGAAAGATTTTTTTAAGGTCTACACGGATGTAAATGCAAAGGAAATCTATAGAGCTAGTAGGTTACTCACAAAACTTACAGGTTTGGTGGTGCAGAGAAATAAGGCAATCGTGGGAGAAAATGCCTTTGCCCATGAGGCAGGTATTCATCAGGATGGAATGATCAAAGAGCGTATGACTTATGAAATTATGAAGCCGGAAGATATAGGATTAAGCGAGAGCAGATTAGTTTTGGGCAAGCATTCTGGTAAAAGAGGTTTAGGGAAGCGGTTGGCTGAATTGGGATTTAACCTTTCACCGGAAGAACTTTTCCGTGTATTTGAGAAATTTAAGCTTTTGGCAGATAAAAAGAAAGAGGTGTATGATGAGGATATTATTGCCTTAATGGACGAGGAGGTATCTCCTTCTCCTGATGTCTATAGTTTAGAGTCTCTGCAGGTGATCAGTGGGACTACTACTATACCTACAGCAACGGTAGTTTTGAGAAAAGGAGAAGAAAGGATGAAGGATGCTGCCTCGGGAAATGGGCCGGTAGAGGCAATTTATGAAACCTTGGAGAGAATTATAGGGTTAAAGGGCAAACTTAGTTCTTACCGTATAAAGGCGATTACTGAAGGAAAAGATGCTTTAGGCGAGGTCTCTATAAGGGTGAAATTTCCCGATATAAAGAGAGACATTTCAGGTCGAGGAATAGCGGTAGATATTATTGAGGCATCGGCTAAGGCTTATATTAATGCTTTAAATAAAGCTTTAGTGTATAAAAGAAGTGAGTGAAGAGAGAAATTTGTGCGCTATATGTGCATGGAGACACACCTGTAAGAAGAGATTTCTTTCTAAGGGCGTTGTTTTAAATTGCCCTGATTTTGTAAGGGATGTGACGATTAAAGGAGAAATAAAGGAAGATAATAAGGATGCAACAAAAAATAAAGGAACAGCTTCTTAATGTAAGCATAAGTTTATGTAAGGAGTTAGAAAAAGCTGTCCTGCTCTTTTACTATCAAGATGTGGGGTTAGATTGTAATGGTATAAAAGATATAGGCAGTGACATTAAAAAGATTATTGTTCTAAGGGAAAGTGAAGATATAGACCTGAAAGAACTAAAGGATGCAGGAGGTGTGATATCTGTTCCTTCTATAAAAATTACCCGTATAAACAAGGTAAAATTGGCTTTGATGATTGCTTTATCTTCAGGCTTGCTAAAAATGGATGAAACGGTTGTCTGTCTTTTGGGAGGAGCGGATGGACAGGTGGACAGCTTGTTTTGCATAGATATGGCGACTGAGAATGAGTTTCTATTCTCAGCGAGAGATATCAAGTTAGGGTTGGATATAAAGGGAGAAATTTTTGAGAAGGTTTTATCTATTGCTTTGGATTTAGCTTCTATGGGAAGAGAAGGAAGAGTGATAGGAACGATATTCATGTTGGGAGATGCGGAGAAGGTGATGAGTTATTCCAGGCAGATGATATTTAACCCATTTAAGGGTTATGCTGAGGATGAAAGGAATATACTAACGAATGATCTTTCTGATACATTAAAGGAGTATAGTTTGTTGGATGGAGCAATAGTGATTGATGGGGGAGGCGTGATTGTTTCAGCTGGTGCTTATCTTGCTTCTCCTGTAAGTGTTGGTGATTTACCTAAGGGTTTAGGTTCCAGGCATATGGCTGCGGCTTCCATGACTGCTTCAACAAATGCTGTGGCTATAGTTGTTTCTGCATCTACGGGTGATGTATCTATATTTAAAAAAGGCAAAATGATTATGCGTATTGAGAGGTCTTCTTAAATGACAATTTTAGATGGGAAGACGCTTTCTCAAGAAGTAATGGAAGATATAAAGGTAGAGGTGTTAAATTACAAGAAGAATGGCATTGTTCCTGGGCTGGCCGTGATTTTAGTGGGGGATAACCCTGCTTCTCTGCTCTATGTGAATATGAAAACAAAAGCCTGTGAGCAGGTAGGTATATATTCCATAAATCATCGTTTGCCCAAAGAGATAACAGAGGGAAAATTATTGTCAGTTATTAGGACACTAAATGAAAATCCGATGGTTCACGGTATTCTTATTCAGCTTCCTCTACCTGAACATATAGATGAAAATCGGGTATTGGAGGAAGTGGCTCCTTATAAGGATGTGGACGGGTTTCATCCTTACAATATGGGAAGGCTGGCAAGAGGGAATCCGTGTTTTACTTCCTGTACCGCTTTAGGTATTATGAAACTTTTAGAAGCTTATAGTATAGAGGTGAAAGGGAAAGATGTAGTTATCGTTGGTGCGGGTAATATGACAGGAAAACCAATGGCTCTTCTATTGCTCAACCAGAATGCGACAGTGCAGGTATGTCATATTTTTACTGCAAATCTTAGAGATAAGATAGCTACTGCAGATATTGTAATTTCAGCGGTAGGCAAAAATGGACTCATAAATGGAGATATGATTAAAGAAAGGGCTGTGGTGATAGATGTAGGTATTAAGAAAATGGGCGATAGAGTGGTAGGCGATGTGGATTTTGAAAGTGTTTCTCCTAAAGCATCTTTTATCACCCCTGTTCCTGGGGGGGTAGGGCCTATGACCATTGCCATGCTTCTCCATAATACATTAAAGGCTGTTTCTTTAAGTTTGAGCAAGAAATAGCTTATTGACAAACGCTTCATGTTTCCTTGACAATTCTCTGTGAGAATTGCAAGGAAAGTACGATAAATTAACTTTATCGTACTTTCCTTGAATATAAAAATCTTAAGTATATAATTAGAAAATGCAGTATGATATTGAAGAGAGAACAAGAGAGATTATCAAGCCGCTCGTTGAGACAAGGAAGATTTCTATTTATGATATATTATTTTTGAAACGAGGGAGATATGGAGTTTTGCGCATATATATAGACAAGCCAGGTGGAGTGACCGTTGGTGATTGTGTACGAATAAGCAGGGAGGTAAGTATGGTTTTAAGTGTGGAAGATTTTATTGATGAACCTTATACATTGGAGGTTTCCTCTCCTGGCATAAATCGGATACTTAGAACAAAAGAGCATTTTGTACAAAATGTGGGAAATGATATAATGGTTCATGCCGAGGAACCTATAGGAGGGCAGAGAAACTTCAGCGGACGCTTAGAAGATGTGGATGAGGGGGATATAATCATTCGTTCAAAGGATGGTGTAGTATACAGGATACCGTTAAACGCGATTAAAAAAGCTCATCTGGTAGGCATTGTTTAGGGGGCATTAATGAAAGGGTTATTTGAATTGGCTGCAAGTATTGCCAAAGAACATGATCTTTCTATAGATGAGCTTTTGGATGTTATTAAAGATGCAATGAAGGCTGCAGCACAAAGGAAATTCGGCGAAGACATTCCCGTAGAGGTTGTAGTTGATAAGGAAAAGGGATTATTCCAACTATATGTGGAAAAAAAAGTGGTATCACATCCTCAGAGTGCAGGTGAGATATCTTTATCTGAGGCGAAAAATTATAAAGAAAATGCTCGCAGGGGAAGTAAACTAAAAGTACTTATTGATCCAAAGGAAATGGGAAGAATAGCGGCTGCAACAGCTGAGAATGCAGTCCTTAAAATGTTTAAGGAAGCAGAAAGGCGTTCAACTTTCGAAGAATATGAAAAGAAAGAAGGGAAGATTATAACAGGTACAGTTTGGAGCGTTGATGTTCACGGTAATATAATTGTGGATTTTAAAAATACAATGGGGGTATTGCCACAACGAGAACAATCGCCAGCGGATAAGTTTATTGTTGGCGATATTATAAGGGTATACCTTTTAAGTGTAAGAAGAGAGGCGAGAGGTGTGAAGCTTATTCTTTCGCGAACTCATCCTGGTTTTGTAAGGGAATTATTTGTTAAAGAAGTGCCGGAGGTAAGAGACGGGGGAGTGGAGATAAAGGCTGTTGCGAGAGGACCTGGGCAGAGAACAAAAGTGGCTGTTTATGCTAAAGATTCACGCATTGACCCTGTGGGTACATGTGTGGGGTCCAGGGGCGTGCGCATAACGGCTGTGGTGAAAGAATTAGGTGATGAAAAAATAGATGTAATAAAGTGGTCGCACAATGCCTCGGTTTTAATAGCAAACAGCATTTCTCCTGCCAGGGCATTGGCTGTGGAGATAGATGAAGAGAATAGAAAAGCACTGGTGGTTGTTACTGATGAAGATTTTCCTATTGCTATTGGCAAAAAAGGGATAAATGCAAGACTGGCAGCCAAACTTACCGGTTATAATATAGATATTGTGAAGAGTTCCGAATATAATTGGAAAGAGGAAGGCGAAGAGGAAGAAGAAGAGATAGTAAAAGAATTTTGTCAATTGAAAGGAATAGGAGAAAAAGTGGCAGAGACCCTTTATAATGCTGGATACGAAAGTGTTGATGATTTGAAAAGAGCGGGCAAAAAGGCGCTTTTAAATATAAAAGGCTTGGGTAAAAAGAGGGGTAATTTAATATGGGAGCATATCACTCGTGGCGAGGAGACTTAAATGGGAAAGGTAAGAATATACAGTATTGCTCAAAGGCTCAATATAAAAAGTTCGGTTGTTATAGATTATTTGGAGAAAAAGGGTATAAAAGCGGCTAACCATTTTAGCACGATAGATGAGGAAACTGCCGATAAGTTTGTGCATGAATGGCAACAGAAAAAGGCAGCAAGAGTGAAGTCCAAAATTATTAGGCCTAAGGCTGCAGCGAAAAAGGTAGGAGAAGAGAGAGAAGCGAGACGGTTGGCTTATGAGATGAGGAAAAAAGAGCTTATTGAAAGAGCTACTCCTCGAATATTTAAAGAAAGAAAAAAATATGCGAAAAGGAAGAAACAGGAAGAAGAGACGGAAAAGACCGTTAAGATTGCCAGTGATACTACGGTTTATGAGTTTGCAAAGAAGATTGATGTAGAGATATCAGAGGTTTTATCCAAGTTGTTTCAGTTAGGTATTATGTTGAGAAAGAATGACTTTATTGATGAAAGTGCAGCAGGTGTTATAGCCGAAGAATACGGATGGAAGTTGAAGAAAGAAGAAGCAAGGGAGGAGAAATTACTTTCTGGGCTTGCCGCTGAATCTGATGAAGAGAAGAACCTTAAACTGCGCTCGCCGGTGGTTACGGTGATGGGCCATGTGGATCATGGCAAAACTACATTATTGGATAATATTAGGAAAACGAGGGTTGCTCAGGGTGAAGCAGGCGGAATTACTCAACACATTGGAGCATACATGGTTGCAGTAGATGGGCACAAGATTACATTTTTGGATACACCAGGACATGAAGCATTTACAGAGATGAGAGCTCGCGGTGCAAAGATTACAGACATTGTTATTTTAGTGGTGGCAGCTGATGATGGGGTAATGCCTCAAACCAAGGAGGCGATAGACCATGCCAGAGCAGCTAGTGTTCCCATCGTTGTTGCTATAAACAAGATCGACAAACCCAATGCTAATCCCGATAAGGTGAAAAAGGAGTTGGCAGATTATGGCATTGTTCCTGAAGAATGGGGTGGAGACAATCTATTCACTAATATTTCAGCAAAAAAAGGTATAGGTATTGATGAGTTGTTGGAGAATGTGTTATTGCAGGCAGATATTTTAGAGTTAAAATCAAATCCAGATAAAGATGCGAGAGGGGTGGTCGTAGAAGCGCTTTTGGATCCTGCGCAGGGGCCTGTGGCTACTGTCCTGGTGAAAGAAGGAACTTTAAGAAGAGGAGATGTATTTGTTGTCGGTTCAACTTATGGAAGAGCAAGGGCTTTGATCAGCGATGCGGGAGGGAGAATAAAAGAGGCAGGACCGTCAGCGCCAGTGAGGGTTTTGGGAATTCATGGTGTACCATCGGCTGGTGATACATTTGTTGTGGTAAAGAATGAGAAGATTGCTCGTCAAATTGCTCACGAGCGTACTGTAAGAAAGAAGGAATTGCAGGTTTCATTGCCGAAAATAAGTTTAGAAAGCTTATTAGCTCAAGCAGGAAAAGAGGTAAAAGAGCTTTCTATTATTATTAAGACAGATGTTTCTGGTTCTATTGAGGCTGTAAGTAATGCTATCTCTCGTCTTTCTATGGATGAGGTAACGATAAATGTTATCCACGCAGGCACGGGAGCAATTAATAAAACGGATGTTAATTTGGCATCTGCCTCTGGTGCTATGATTGTTGGTTTTAATGTTAGACCAACAATGGAAGCAGCAAAATTGGCTCAGGATTTAAAGGTTGGCATACGTACCTATAAGGTAATCTATGATGTGATAGATGATATAAAAAAGGCACAGACAGGTATGCTTGCTCCTATATTGGAAGAAGAGGTGTTGGGTCAAGTTGAGGTAAGAGAGATATTCTCTGCTCCTCATATAGGAACGATAGCGGGTTGCTATGTGCGAAGTGGTCATGTGTTGAGAAATATGCAAGTACATGTGATAAGAAACGATGTGGTTGTTTATGAAGGGAAGATTGCTTCCTTGAAAAGATTCAAGGAAGATGTACCAGACGTGGCCGCTGGTTATGAGTGTGGACTGAAAATAGAGAATTTTAACGATGTGAAAGTAGGGGATATTATAGAGGTATACAGGATAAAAGAAGTAGCTCGAGAATGATCGTAGGGTTGTTGAATATTTCATTGCTGTTAAATAATAGTTTTAATCTGAAAGATAAGAGGCGTATCTTAAGCAGTATTAAAGATCAATTGCGAAGCAAGTTTAATATCTCTATAAGCGTTGTAGATGATAATGCAAAGTATAATTATTCTCAACTCGGCGTAGCTTGTGTTTCTTCCAATGTGCATTTTACAAGAGAGCTGCTAAATCGTGTCTTGAGAAGTATAGAAGATAGATGTGATGTGGAAGTGATAAATATAGAAAGGAGTATTTTATGAGAAGACCTTGCAAGAGAAGTATAAGGGTGGCCAAAGAGATACATCGTGCATTGGCGGAAACTTTATTATTTGATGTGAGGGATGAGCGTCTTAAGGCTGTTACAGTAATAGATGTGGATGTAAGCAATGATTTAAAACATGCTAAGGTCTATGTGAATGCAAAAAATTATAATTCTCAAGAGGTGGTTGATATTTTAAGCCACGCTTCTTCCATTATTACACGGGCAATAGCAAAGAGAGTAAAATTGAGATGTGTCCCGCATTTTTCTTTTATCTATGACAGATCCATGGAAAGGGGACTTTATATAGATAATATATTGAAAGAGATAAAAGAACCACATGAATGAAGAGTGGAGAAGATTGGGTGAGTTGATACAGAGGCGAACATCATTTGTTGTTGTTTCTCACAAGAATCCTGATGGTGATGCGATAGGTTCAAGCCTGGCTATGGGTAGAATATTAAGAAAGAAGGGAAAGCAAGTAGAGATATTTAATGCCACACCTATTCCGGGAAACTTTGCATTTTTACCGGATGCAGATTTAATCAAACCCTTAAAAAAAGGTGGTTGTGAAGTGTTGATTGCTTTGGATTGTGCGGATTTTCAGCGTACGGGTTTCAGCAATTCTATAAGAGAAGAAATAGATGTAGTGGTAAATATAGACCATCATGGAACAAATACGCATTTTGGTGACATAAATATTGTTGACAGTAATGCCGCGGCGGTAGGGTGTTTGGTGTGGCAATTTGTAAAATATATAGATTTTCCTGTGGATAAAAATTTAGCTACCCAAATTTATGCAGCTATTCTTACTGATACTGGTTCATTCAGGTATCTCAGTACCACGCCTAAAGTTTTAAGAACAGCAGCAGAAATTTTGGAATGTGGCGTGGACCCATGGCATGTTGCATCCAATATTTATGAAGAGCGGCGATTCGGTACACTGAAATTATTAGGATTTGCCTTGAGCACATTGGAAACTTATTGTGATGGAAAACTCGCCCTTATGTGTGTTACTCAGGATATGTATAAAAAGACAAGTACCCAAACCAAGTCCACGGAGGGCTTTGTAAATTTTGCGAGAGCGGTGAAAGGCAGTGAAGTGGGCGTCCTTTTGAGAGAAGATGAACCATCTTTTTTTAAAATAAGTATGCGTTCTAAGGGCAGTGTAGATGTTTCTCAAATGGCTGTGCTGTTTGCCGGTGGCGGACACAAAAACGCATCCGGTTGTGAGATAAATGGCAGTTTGAATGAGGTGAAGGAAAAGATTATATGGGCGTTTTCTAAAATTAATGATGGACGGTATTCTTCTCATAGATAAAGAACGAGGGCCTACATCGTTTGATGTTGTTCATGCTGTAGGCAGAAAACTGAATGTTAAAAAGATTGGGCATGCGGGAACATTAGATCCGTTAGCTACGGGGCTTTTAGTTATTGGTGTAGGGAAAGCCACAAAGATTCTTACATTTCTTTCTGCTGGTTATAAAAGGTACGATGTGTGCATGATATTGGGTATATCTACTGATACCTATGATATGGAGGGGAAGATTTTGCACCGAGCAGAATTTGAACCCATACGACAAAACGAAATAAAGAATGTATTGAACGAATTTATAGGTGAGACTAAACAAATTCCTCCACCTTTTTCGGCAGTGAAGTACAAGGGAAAGAAGCTCTATGAATATGCTCGAAGAGGAGAAAGGGTTTTTATATCTCCCAGAAAGATAAACATATATGGCATTTTCTTTCGGTCTATGGAAGAAAATAGGGTATGTTTTTCTATGAAGTGTTCAAAAGGAACATATGTAAGAAGTTTGGTGAATGATATCGGTAAGAGACTTAAAACAGGTGCTGTAGTAGAAAGTTTAAGGCGAACAGAATCTTATCCGTTTGTAGTAGAGGATGCGATAAAACTTGCCGATTTGGATAAGAAATTACCTCACTGTTTGATCAGTATAGACAAAGCGCTTTCTTTTTTACCTTCCTTGCTTTTAAAAAAGGGATATGAGGAGAAAATAAAGCATGGACAGAAGATATCCCCTGATTTCTTTGCTCAAGATTTAAAAATGGAAAAAAGGCTATGGCGGGTAGTAGATAAAAACAATCATATCTATGCTCTTATTTCCTATAATAGCAAAGGGTTCTTATATAATAGAGTATTTCATTGACAATATCATTATATAGTATTAGAATATAAATATAAATATGAATATAAATAGGAGGTATATAGTAATGGTAGAATTAGTAGGATTAAAGATAAGCTGTTGGTCAAAAGATTATCCTGGTGATAGACCGCCCCGATTTTTGCGGGCTTTTTTACTTTTCTTTCTTCTCGGTGAAGAATCACACGGTTATGATTTGATAGAAAGGCTGAAGCAAATCGGCGTGAAGTATGAAAACTACGAAGTAGGTTATATATATAAAACCCTGAGAAATATGGAAGACGAGGGATTATTAAAATCGCGGTGGAATATAAAGGAAAAGGGTGCTGCCCGCCGTATATATACCATTACGGAAGAAGGAGAGAAAAACTTGGAAAAGTGGGTAGAGATGTTTTCTAATCTCAAGAAAAGTATAGATGCATTTCTAAACAGTTATAAAGAGTATAAATCTAAGGAATAATAAAACAACCCTGCTTGCCTAAAAAAGAATTTAGCCACAGGATTACCACTGGATTTTACGGATTATCTCCTTCTTTGTCATTCCGCCCCCGCATCGGTGTGCGGGGTGACATTACTTGATGCGGAATCTGGACTCTGGATTCCCGCCCCCGATCAGGTCGAGGGCATGCTTTCACGGGAATGACACAAACCGCAGGTTTGGTCGTAAAAATTCCCTTAGAATTTTATGACACAAATCGCAGATTTGGTCGTAAAAACTGGAGGTTTTTACGACAAAGGAAGAGGGAATGACATTCTTTCCCTGTCATTCCGTGCTTGACACGGAATCTGGGGTATGGATTCCCGCATGCGCGGGAATGACAGAGGGAATGACACTCTCTCCCTGTCATTCCGTCCCCCCTGTCATTCCGTGCTTGACACGGAATCTGGACTCTGGATTCCCGCGTGCGCGGGA
>JAGGSB010000062.1 GCA_021159305.1 Deltaproteobacteria bacterium
TGAAGGGTGTTCACTTTTAATCTTTAAACAGTTCACTTTTAAAATTTAGCTAACAGGTAAAGTTTTGTTTTAACAAAACTTTACCTTGCAAATAGGGTTAAAGGTATTGGACAACTCTCGCAGAGAGTTGCAAGCAAAGCGAAGCTTTGTCTTGACACATTATGCAATTTCTGATTTTATATAGTTGTGGAAAAGGTAAATCAGCTGATACAGGTTATTAAATCTCATCATAATATCATTGCTTTAACAGGTGCTGGTATATCCACCAAGGCTGGTATTCCTGATTTTAGGGGTGATAAAGGTATTTATAAAACGAAAGGCGTATCAGCAGATAAAATATTCGACATAACCTATTTTCAGACTCATCCTGAGTATTTCTATCATTTTACAATGGAACTCCTGCCTGCACTCCACGATGCTCAACCCACAATAGGGCACAAGCTTCTGGCAAAACTGGAAAAAATGAAATATTTAAAGGGTATTATTACTCAGAATATCGATGGACTGCATCAAAAAGCGGGCAGTAAAAATGTTATAGAGATTCACGGCTCTATGTGGAAATTTTATTGCACCTCTTGCGACAGAAGGTATAGCTATGATGAGATTAAAGAGATAATTATGAAGGGTGAAGTGCCGCGGTGCGAGTGTGGAGGACTGATCAAGCCAGATGTTGTTTTCTTTGGCGAAGCAGTAAAAGAAATGGAAAAAGCCAGCCGTTGGGCGGGCGAAGCAGAGTTAATGATCGTTTTAGGTTCAACACTTATTGTTTATCCTGTCGCTCAATTGCCGCTGTATACTATTGAAAATAAAGGCAAGTTGATTATTGTTAATAAAGACCCTACGCCTATGGATAGATATGCTCTTTTTGTTTTTCGCACAGATATAGAAGAATTTGCCCAGGCTGTGTTGAATGAGATAACCGAATCTTGACCTTTAAACAGTTGGTCAATATATATATTTACAGGAGAAAAAATGTCGCTTTATAAGAATTTGTTTTTATGGTTAGCAGTGGCTTTGGTTATGATTGTTCTGTTCAATACCTTAAGTACCAAACATTATAACACCGCAAAAAAGATCAGTTATACACAGTTTGTAGAATCAGTTGATGAAAACAATGTCGCGAGCGTAAAAATCAAAGGAACAGAAGTAACAGGAAAATCAAAGGATAACAAGTCTTTCAAAACCTATATTCCGCAAAATTCAAGCATTATAGAAAAACTGGAAAAGAACAACATCAGTATAGAAATTCTTCCGCAAAATAAAAATTCATTTATGTTAAATATGCTTTTCTATTGGGCGCCTGTAATTCTTCTTGTTTTTCTCTGGTTCTATTTTATGAATCAAATGCAAAAAGGCGGAAAAGCGATGAGCTTTGGCAAGATAAATGCTCCTTTGGCAATGGCTGCAGGAAAAAAGATTACATTTAAGGATGTCGCTGGTGCAGACGAATCAAAAGAAGAATTAAAAGAGATAATAGACTTCCTGAAAAATCCCGGAAAATATAAACGATTGGGAGCAAAGATCCCCAGAGGCGTTTTATTAATCGGACCGCCCGGCACGGGAAAAACTTTGTTAGCTAAAGCGGTAGCGGGAGAGGCAAATGTGCCTCTCTTCAACATTAGTGGTTCTGATTTTGTAGAGATGTTTGTAGGAGTAGGGGCTGCACGGGTAAGAGATCTGTTTCAACAGGCAAAGAAAAATGCACCATGTATTATATTTATTGATGAAATAGATGCTGTAGGTAGACACCGAGGAGCAGGCATCGGCGGTGGTCATGACGAAAGAGAACAAACTCTAAATCAGCTCCTGGTGGAAATGGATGGATTTAAAACAGCGGATAATGTAATTATTATGGCTGCGACCAACAGACCCGATATCTTAGACCATGCATTATTAAGACCGGGAAGGTTTGACAGGAAAGTAGTGGTTGTAAAACCAGATGTGAAGGGCAGGGAAGAGATATTGAGGGTGCATAGTGTAGATGTGAAGTTAGCAGAAGATGTAGACCTAAAAATTGTAGCCAAAGGAACTCCTGGTTTTTCTGGTGCAGATCTGGCCAATCTGGTAAATGAAGCAGTTTTACATACAGCAAAACTCAATAAAAGAGAAACAGATATGACTGATTTTGAGATAGCTAAAGATAAAGTGCTTATGGGACCAGAGAGAAAAAGTATGATAATTAGCGAAGAGGAAAAGAAAAACACGGCATATCACGAATCTGGCCATGCTATGGTGGCTAAATTTCTCCCCCATACTGACCCTGTACACAAGGTAAGCATTATCCCTCATGGAGAGGCAATGGGTATAACTCAACAATTGCCGGAAGGAGATAGATACAGCTACGATAGTGAATATTTAATGAATAAAGTTGCCGTTTTAATGGGTGGAAGGGTTGCAGAAGAACTTGTCATGGGACACATCACAACAGGAGCCGCAAATGACATTGAAAGAGCTACGGACATTGCCAGAAAAATGGTTTGTGAGTGGGGAATGAGCAGCTTAGGTCCCATTACTTATGTATCGGATAAAAATGAAGTCTTTTTAGGAAAAGAAATAGGAAGATACAAAACCTACAGTGAGAAAACAGCTTTTGCTATAGATGCGGAGGTTAAAAAGATTGTTAACAAGGGGTATGAGATGGCAAAAAAAATAGTATCTACTCATATAGATAAGCTGCACAAAATTGCTGACTTGTTATTAGAAAAAGAAACCATCACAGGAAGAGATATTGATGAAATATTGGGAATAGATAATGTTCTTCAAACTGGAGTTATTTCCGCCTGAAATAACCTTTATCGACAAGCAGCTGAAAGACATTGGCGTAGATGATATAGGCCTTTCCATTATGAGAGGGAAAGGTAGTAGTCTGTGCTTTTGCATTCATGATGTAGCTTTCCCTTTGGCAAATATATTAAAACAGGAAGCTCTTGCTATAGGAGCGGATGCGGCTGTGCACAGAAATTGCGTCTTGGGAGAAATAGAGAAAACAGATGTTTTGTTATTGGGTAATGTAAAGGATATGCAAAATTTAAGTATAAAATTAAAAAAACAGAGTTTCTCGTCGTTAAGAATGTTGGGAGATGAACTGAATAAAAACATTAATGGATGTTTAAAGGACGAATTTATCATCAAAGGACCACATCTAAAGATGCACCTGGGGGAAAGGGCATATCTGATGGGTATTCTCAATGTTACACCGGATTCTTTCTACGACGGAGGAAGTTATATAAATGTAGAAGAGGCAGTAAGCCATGCCTTAGAGATGGTAGATGATGGAGTGGATATCATAGATGTGGGCGGAGAATCTACGAGACCCGGGGCAAAAGCTGCGGACGAGAAAAAAGAAACCAGCCGTGTTATTCCGGTGATTAAAGGAATAAGGAAAAAAAGCAGTATTCCCATCTCCATTGATACTTACAAGTCAACAGTTGCAGAAAAGGCCATACAGGTAGGGGCAAATATGGTCAACGATGTGGCATTGAAATTGGATAAAAAGATGATAGATGTAATAAAAAAATATAATGTTCCCATCATAATCATGCATATGAAGGGAGAACCACGAACAATGAATGTGAATCCTGTATATGATCATCTTATTTCTGATATTTTAGAGCAAATGGAAGAATATATAGAAATGTTGGAAAAAAATGGAGTAGATGAAGAAAAAATTATTGTTGATCCTGGTATAGGATTTGGAAAGAAGATGGAGGATAGTTTAGTTATTCTCCACAGACTGAATGCATTTAAGGTTTTAGGAAAACCTATATTGGTAGGCGCATCCAGAAAATCTTTTATCGGCAAGATATTAAACAATGATGTGGAGGAAAGATTGTGGGGAACATTGGCAGCAATAACAATGGCCAGAACGAATGGTGCACATATCTTGAGGGTTCATGATGTTAAACAAGCAAAAGAAGCTTTAAAAATAACAGATGCAATAATGAGGGAAGGAGCATGAAAGCAGTAATACAAAGGGTAAAGGAAGCAAATGTAGAGGTGGATGGCAAAAACATTTCTAAAATTGGCAATGGTTTGCTTGTTTTTCTCTGTGTTTGTGTAGATGATGATGAAGAAGATGCGGCAATTTTAGCCCGCAAAATTGCATATCTGCGTATATTTGATGATGATGAAAGAAAGTTTAATCGTTCGGTGGTAGATGTAGACGGAGAAATATTACTCGTTTCAGAGTTTACCTTAGCGGCTAATATAAAAAAGGGGCGCAGGCCTGATTATTTGCATGCGGCAGAAAAAGAAGAGGCGATTAAGCTGATGACATTATTTGAGAAAACATTGAGTTCCCTGATTAAAAAACCTATTCCTACAGGTAAGTTTGGAGCACACATGATTGTTAATATAAAAAACGATGGACCTGTAACATTGTTTATGAACAGCAAAGATCTATGGTAGATGTAGTAGTCATCGTTGGTCCTACCGCAGCGGGGAAAAGCGTTTTAGCTCAAGAGATAGCAAAAAGGATAGATGGTGAAATTATTTCTGCCGATGCAACGCAGGTCTATCGCCTCCTAAACATAGGAACAGCAAAGGTTTTGCCCTCAGAGAGAGCTGTTCCGCATTATCTTATAGATATAAGAAACCCTGATGAGCACTATTCATGCGGAGATTTTGTAAGAGATGCAAAAACTTTGTGTAAAAAGATTGCTAAAAATGGGAAATTGCCCATTATTGTGGGAGGAACAATCTTTTACATATACGCTCTTATCCATGGAATGCCGGAAGAACAAGAAATTGATGATAGAATTAAGGCTTTTGTAGAGGATGTAAGCTGTGAATACGGCCTTTCTTTCATATACAGGTGGTTGAAAGTATGTGATGAGAAATGGGCAGAAAAGATTGATAAAAACGATAGTTATCGTATAAAGCGTGGTTTCTCCTTTTATCTTTCCCATAATCTTCCTTATTCCTCTTATTTAGAAGGTGTAAAGAAAAATGAGGATTTTTCCTTTCATCTCATTGGTCTTTCTGTAGAAAAAGAAAAGTTAAACAAAATAATAGAAGAAAGAGTAGAAAAGATGCTGAAATGCGGATTTGCGGATGAAGTAGGGCAGATCCTTTCATTGGGTTATTCCCCCTCTCTTCCTTCACTTCAATGTATAGGATACAAAGAGATAATAATGTTTTTACAGGGAAAGCTAAAAGAAGAAGAGCTTTTTTCACATATCTGTAAAGCAACAAAAAATTTGGCAAAGAGACAGATGACCTGGTTGAGAAACAAATTTCATAATATAACCTGGTTCAATGCAGAGACACCTGATCTGGTTCATAAGGTAATAGAGGTTATTTCTCCCCGTTGAGCCTTAAGTTATTATCTTTGAAAGTGGCAATAGGTCTATCTTTTATAAAGATAAAAATATACAGATCTTTGAATGGTGGAATATAAGAATTTATTACATCTTTAGCGATTTCATCTTTTATATTTAAATTTTTGGCCCGAGCCTGCAGAAATTTCCTGCGAGAACAATAAATAGAGTAATCTATTCTTGCCTCCTCTACCACCTTTAACAGCATTTGTTTGAGTTCTTGATTTGATAAAAAGAAATGTCTATCTCCGGTATAATACCATCTGTATTTCGGTTGTGTATCAAGATTAATGGTAATAGTCTTCGCCAGCGGCGAGAAAGATGCACCGATGGAAAAAAACTGATCTGTCCTGATATTTTTATATCTCTTTATTTCATCTGTAAATTCATCCTTTATTACCCGGGCATACAGCATGAATAACTCATTCTTTATACAGTATTCTTCGGCATAAACCCTTTTTATCATTTCAGGATTGCCAAAGGCAAGGATTAAAAGAAAAATAATTAATGATATAAGTCTTATATTCCACATAAATTATGGGTCGGTTGAGAATTGGGATTTTTTGTCTTCTTGAGCTGCATTCCCTTTATCTTTCATATTTTTTGACCAGGTGAAATCTGTTCTTACAGTGCCGTAAATGGTGATGGTTGTATCGCCTTTTGCTGCAGTAGTATTGCCAGCAGCATTATCGGCATTTGATACTCCACAAATCATTATACCTATTATCATTAATAAGCAAATTATTGTTTTCATCACAGATTTATAATATATACCAAAATAGTTTTGTCAAACTCTCAGATTTTTATTACATATAGTAGGGTTAATATCCCGCTGTTTGCCGCGTTTTGTGATAAAATTGCATTTTTCTGTCATAAAAACCTCCAGTTTTTACGACCAAACCTGCGGTTTGTGTCATTCCCGCGCACGCGGGAATCCA
>JAGGSB010000063.1 GCA_021159305.1 Deltaproteobacteria bacterium
AATAATATCCCACCCCCTGTATCATCATCTGACAGCACACTAAGAACCTTCATAGTTTAGTTTTAGTATAAATCCTACAACCTTTAATCCATCACTTAGATATTTTACTTTATAGCATTCGACTTTTTTAGACCATTCAGATTTAATTCTGATTTCTTTCTGTTCTACTATTTTACCATTAGAATTTGCCAGAACATTTAAATCCTGAGTAAGGGTAGTAGCCTTCTCTTGATTTTTTAAGCCGACAGCTTCAGTTGTATAGCCAAGAGAAAAAATGACGATAAAAAGAAATAGATAAACTGAATACTTAATCTTAAACCTCATTTTGTTGTTCATAATAATTACCCCCTCGTGTCTAACGACTGAATTCAGCGGCGGTGTTAACCGTCCGTTGAAATGATTTGTTAGAAACCAGCAATCTAAGTGGCACCAAAACCTATTTCCCTCTCTTATTGTATTTTGGTTTGCTTCTGGCAATGATATTCGATTCTGTTTTCTCGGCCTCTGCGATTGACGTCTTTTGTTGAATCTTGGCCTTAGCTCCACCCAATATAGAATTAGGGCCTTCTGGCAAATGTTCTCTTAACCTTTCTTTTACTCTTCCCCGCTTGGCTACACCCGTGTAAATGTTTTCACCACTTTGATTTAGGATCTTATAAACCACAGGCTTGTCATCTGGCAGATCCTTTACTCCTTCTTCATTGAATTTCACCGTTTTGGTTTTTTCCTCAGCCATAGCTCACCTCCTTTTGACATATGATTTCTAACGATCAAGCTCACCTGCCGCTATGGAGCGTCTACCCGCGCGGACACGCAGACAGGCAGCGGAATAACGCTCAGGTACTGGTTTGTTATGCCTTATTTTGCTCTTTTTTTCCAATAATTTGGCTCTTTGGTTAGTTGCATAATTGCAATAAAAATTTCATCTTTTGTAATTTGATAAATTACTCCTTCCCTTCTCTATTCCCTTTGTTCTTGCTGTAGTTATTTACTTAGAAAAAATTATTTCTCCTTTTTTTAGCTT
>JAGGSB010000064.1 GCA_021159305.1 Deltaproteobacteria bacterium
TAAGCCTGACGAACACCTTGTATTTGCAAGCTTAATTTCAGAGAGATTAAGCTTGACAGTATTAGGCAATGAATGTTAAAAATCTCAAGAGATGCGAGCTGACAAAAAAAGAAAAAAAGTGCAACATATGTTCTCTTCCATTGCATACAGATACGATTTGCTAAATCACCTTCTGAGCTTCAACATAGACAGGTTATGGAGAAAAAAAACGGCTCATCAAGTGAGAGGAAAACGCATTTTAGATTTAGCCGCTGGCACAGGGGATATGGCTATTGAAATAGCGAGAAGAGATAAGAATCTTCACATAATAGGATTGGATATTAGTGGAGAGATGCTGACTCTCGCTCAAAAAAAGGTAAGAGACGCTCAACTTGAAAATCAAATAGAATTTGTACAAGCTTCCATGGAATACTTGCCTTTTCGTTCATCTTTTTTTGATTCAGCCGTTATTGCTTTTGGATTAAGAAATGCCCAGGATCGGGTACGTGCATTGTTTGAAATGCTTAGGGTGTTGCGCAAGAAAGGCATGGCAATAATCTTAGAGTTTAGTCATCCTACAATTCCTATATTCAGAGATGTCTATTTTTACTATAGTCAATATATCTTGCCGCTTATCGGGAAAGCAATCTCAGGGCATAAAAACGCTTACTTATATTTACCTACTTCCATAACGGCTTTCCCGGACGGGGAGCATTTGAAACAAACAATGAAAGCAGTTGGGTTTGAGGATGTTTATTATAAATTGCTAACTTTTGGCATAGTTGCACTGCATACGGGCAAAAAAATCTATGGAGCGTGATTTATGGAAAAGCCTTATACTATTGTTATCGAATTTCATTTAGATGAAAGCACAACCATTCATTGGGCAACGGATATTTCCTCCTTCTCTTGTTTAGATTGCACAAGCATCAGATTTATTGACAATAGTGACACAGAATGGAGAAGCGCCACCTTCTCAAGGTTTATCGACGGCTATTCAAGGGATGATGGAATATACGATGGATTATACATTAGGTGATATTGTTATTGTAGCTTTCCCCTTCACAGATTTAAACAAAACGATAAGAAGACCAGCATTAATCATTGCAGATATAGGCGATGAAGATGTTCTTGTAGCCCGCATAACGGGTCAAAAACACGAAACAAAATTCGAAATGGAGCTAAAAAACTGGATGAAACAAGGTCTTCTCCTGCATTCTTACGCCCGATTATCAAAACTTGCCACATTAAAAAGAAGTGATATATTTAGAAAGATAGGCAGATTAACAGATAAAGAAATTCTCAATGTGAGAAAAAGATTAAAAATGCTGTTTGAAATCAGCTAATTTGCAAATCCACATTTATAAAAAGGGGTGATAGTATGTTTGCTACTGTAAAACAAAATCTTACTTATTTGAGAGGCTATCTTTGAGGAAGATAACAATAGGGAAAGATTGGCAGAAATAGAAAAAGCATTATCCGACAATAAAGATTGGAACGAAATCCAGGAATTAGAAAAAGAGAGAGCATCTATTCTCAGGAAATTGGAAATTATAGGAAAATGGCAAAAAGATATAAACAATTTAGAAGAGATGTATAAAATTTCCTGTGATGAAAAAGATGAATCCATAGTAAAAGAAATAGAAGATGAGTTGAAGAAGATAGAACAGGATATGGAGAAAAAATCAAAAGAATTTTTGTTAGGAGGAAGAGACGACAAAAGAAATGCCATAGTTACTATACACGCAGGCGCTGGAGGACTGGAAGCATGCGACTGGACAGGCATGCTTTTTAGAATGTATTCTATGTGGGCAGAAAAAAATGATTTTAAAACAGACATAGTGGACAAACTAATAGAAGAAGCAGGCTTCAAATATATCATATTCATAGTGAAAGGACTTTATGCCTACGGTTATTTAAAAGGTGAATGCGGCGTACACAGGTTGGTAAGAATTTCACCTTTTGATGCCTCCAAGAAAAGACATACCTCTTTTGCTTCTGTATCTGTTATTCCAGAGGTGGAAGATAATGTGAAAATCAACATAAAAGAAAGTGACTTGCGTATAGACACATTCAGAGCATCTGGCCATGGTGGACAACATGTAAACAAAACAGATTCTGCAATACGCATAACACACAATCCCACCGGCATTGTAGTTACCTGTCAGAACGAAAGGTCGCAATACAAAAATAAGAGTACCGCTATGCGTATACTGAAAGCCAAGTTGTATCAAAGAGAAATTGAGAAAAAAGAAGAGGAAAAAAAAGAGGTTTCCAAACAAAAAAAGAATATAGAATGGGGCAGTCAGATAAGATCCTATGTTTTGCAGCCCTACAAGATGGTTAAAGATCACAGAACAAAGTTAACAGTGACGAACACAAAGGTAGATGCTGTTCTAAACGGGGAAATAGAAAAATTCATTGAAGAAAACTTGAGGTATAAAGATGGAAAATAAATTTATCGAGCTGAGAATGCAGAAATTAAAAGAAGTTAAGGGTCATCCATTTTATAGTGATGGGTTTCACCCTCAACACTGTGCTAAAGATATTATAGAAAAATTTAAACCATCTGATGGCGATACCTTGCTTGAAGGAAAAAATAGAGTAAGTATTGCAGGAAGAATTATTAGCATAAGAAGTTTTGGCAAAATCTGTTTTATGCATATTCAGGATGCATCGGGGAAAATTCAAATCTATATACAAAAAGGAGCAATAGATAATGAAATTTTTGCTCTTATAAAAAAATTGGATATCGGCGATATTGTCGGCACAGAAGGCTACATTTTCAAGACAAGAACACAAGAGATAACGATATTTGTGGAGAAAATGCATCTGCTTACCAAATCGTTGAGACCGTTGCCAGAAAAATGGCACGGGCTGAAAGATAAAGAACTGCGTTACAGGGAACGATATGTAGATTTAATCGTCAATCAAGAGACAAGAGAAGTAGTAAAAACCAGAGCAAAGATATTGAGTCTGTTAAGAAGATTTATGGATGAAAAAGGATTCATAGAAGTAGAAACACCGATGATGCAAAACATAATTGGTGGAGCTTCTGCTCGTCCTTTTACAACTCATCACAATGCATTGAATATGAATCTTTATATGCGTATAGCACCAGAGCTTTTCTTAAAAAGATTGGTAGTAGGTGGTCTGGGAAATGTATATGAGTTGAACAGGAATTTCCGCAATGAAGGAATAGACATAAAACATAATCCGGAATTCACGATGTTAGAATTTTATGCAGCCTATCATAACTATGAACATTTAATGGATTTCACAGAGGAATTATTTGATTTTCTTTTAAAACAACTGAATTTAGATAAAAAAATAATCTATGGTGAACATACCATTGATTTTTCTAGTCCCTGGAAAAGAATAAAATTTTATGAAGCATTAAGAAACATAGGAAATGTTGACGAAGAAATAATAAAAGATAAAGAAAAAGCATACAAAATGGCACGAGATTTAGGAAAATCAGTGAGTAAAGAAATGGGCATAGGAAAAATATTGGAGCATATCTTCGATGCAACAGTAGAACCACAACTCATAAATCCCACATTTGTTATGGATTATCCTGTTGATATATCTCCTTTAGCGAAGAGGAATAAACAAGATCCCAATATCGTAGATAGATTTGAACTATATATAGGAAGCACAGAGATAGCTAACGCCTTTTCTGAATTAAACGACCCCATTGACCAAAAAGACAGGTTTCTAATGCAAGTCAAAGAAAAAGAGATGAAAAAAGAAGAAATAATGGACGAAGATTATATAAGAGCCTTAGAATATGGTCTTCCTCCCACTGCCGGTGAAGGCATTGGTGTAGACAGATTGGTAATGATTTTAACCAATCAACCTTCCATCAGAGATGTTATATTATTCCCATTATTGAAGGAAAAATAGTTGCAGTTTCAGGACAGAAAACTTTCTTTTCTATTTGAAAAGATAAAAAATAATGAAAATATCAACAAACAAGAAGCATTACACATTTTACATTCCCCTTTTCCCTTAGAAGTAGCATTTTTGGCAAGGTTTATAAAACTTAAAAAGTCTCAGAAAAAGGTATATTATGTGATCAACAAGCATATAAACTACACCAATATATGTATATCCCGGTGCAGGTTCTGTGCTTACAGTAAAGATGCAGGGGATGAAGGCAGTTATGTACTTAAGCATAAAGAAATCCTTGAAGATATTGCTTCAGCAGGAAAAAACTTAAAAGAGGTGCATATTGTAGGAGGACTACATCCCAATCTACCCTTTTCCTATTATACAGATATGCTTAAAAGCATTAAAAAGAATTTTTCCTATGTTCAAATAAAGGCTTTTACGGCGGTAGAAATCGCCCACTTTGCAAATCTCTATAATATGACATTTGAACAGATTTTGAAAAAGTTAAAAGCTGCAGGATTAGATAGTATGCCCGGAGGGGGTGCGGAGATCTTTTCAGAAAGGGTAAGAAAGATACTCTTTCCCAATAAGATTGGATACAAACAGTGGTCAGAGATACATAGAATTGCGCACAGAATGAATATTCCTACCAACGCCACTATATTATTTGGTCATATAGAAACAGAACAGGAAATCGTTGAACATCTGTTTAAATTGAGGGATTTACAGGTTGAAACAGGCGGTTTCCTGTGTTTTATCCCTCTACCTTTCCATCCCTGGAACACAATATTCGAAGGTAAAATAAAAAAGGCAACGGCATTAAAAGAACTAAAAATTATCGCTTTATCTCGTATAATACTAAACAACTTTCCACACATTAAAGCTTATTGGATAATGCTTTCTCCTCAAGTTTCCCAAATTGCTCTAAACTTTGGGGCAGATGATATGGACGGCACAATTCATAAGGAAAGGATAACTCATGCCGCCGGCGCAACATCTCCCTGGGGATTGGAGGAAGATACCATAAGAAATCTCATTAAAAAATCGGGTTTCATACCTATAGAAAGAGATGCCTTATACCATGAATATAGATGATATTTACAAAAAAATAGAAAAAGGAGAAAGAATAAATAAAGAAGAAGGAATGTTTTTGCTAAAAAAAGGGGACCTGCTGGTAATGGGAGAACTGGCTCACAATATAAGAATGAAAAAAAACGCTCCTCATATTGTCACCTTTATTATGGATACAAACCTGAACTATACCAATATCTGTCACTCAAAATGCTCATTCTGTGCATTCTTTAAAAACGAGAGAGACGGATATACATTGTCCGTTGACGAGTTGAAGAAAAAGGTTATGGAAGCAAGGCAAAATGGAGTAAACACTGTTTTGTTACAAGGTGGATTAAACGAAAGTCTTCCTTATTCCTACTATCTAAATTTAATAGGAACACTGGTTTCTATACCAGATATCCATATTCACGCCTTTTCACCGCCAGAGATTGATCTAATGAGCAGAAAAAGCGATAAATCCATTGAAAAGGTGCTGATAGACTTAAAGAAAAGAGGTCTTAATACAATACCAGGTGGCGGGGCAGAGATACTTTCGGAAAGAGTAAGAAAAATCATCAGTCCACATAAAATTTCCGCAGATAGATGGTTGGAAATATCAAGACAAGCACATCTTTTAGGATTTAAAACGACGGCTACTATGATGTTCGGGCACATAGAAAAAGAAGAAGACATAATAGAACATATGGATGGTTTGAGAAAATTGCAGGATGAAACAGATGGTTTTACCGCATTCATCATGTGGGATTTCAAGTTGGGGCCAACCCCTTTATCTAAAGAAGTTAAACGCCCCGCTACAGCCTGTGAATACTTAAGAATTCTTTCCTTCTCCCGTATTTATCTGGATAATTTTCCTCACATTCAGGCTTCTGCATCTCAAGGAAACGATGTAAGACAAACGGCATTATTTTTCGGAGCAGATGACTTTGGCAGCATGCTGTTGGAAGAAAATGTGATGAAAGCAGCAGGATTCAGCGATCATACCAGCACAGAACAGGTAGCTCATATTATAAAAGATGCAGGGTTTAAACCTGCACTAAGAACTACAGATTATAAAATTATTCGCTCTCTTTAAACGGTTTCTATAGATATACTTTTATCTATAAGCTCATTTTTGTATGCCTCATCCAGGAAAAACTGGCATGCTTTATGCCCGGTTGCGCCTAAATCTATTGTAAGATCATTTACATACATATCCACAAATTTTTCCACCTTATCTTCCTCCAAACCAGATGAAAACTTCATGGCATATCTCAAAGCTTCTTTTTTATGTCCAAATGCATAATCCAAACTACTTCTCATAGCGTATGAAATTTCACTCATTATCTTTCTATCCATTTTTCTCATTACGTTTACCCCCAATGGCAAGGGTAACCCGTATTTGTCATACCACCATTCGCCTAAATCGACAAACTTATTTAGACCCAACTCTTTATATGTAATCTGCCCTTCATGTATAACCAAACCCGCATCTGCCTCGTCCGATAGAACCTTTTCCATAATCTTATCAAATGGGCAGAAGACAAAACTTACATCTTTGTCTAAAAACATGCGTAAGGCAAGAAAGGCAGAGGTGAATTTTCCGGGAATGGCAATAGTTCTCATTTTAAAATTGTTTTTCTTTGCCACTATAATAGGGCCATATCCCATGCCCATACTTGCTCCCGAACGCATAATGACATAATCCTTGTTTATCAATGGATAAACCGCTAAAGAAATAGCAGATACATCCAAAACTCTTCTCAACGCCATTTCATTCAAAGTTTGAATATCGTCTAATATCTCTGTATATGCAAAATCTACCTTTATTTTACGCTGGCTTAAAGCATAGAACATAAATGCATCGTCTGCATCAGGGCTGTGTCCAATAGAAATAAGCATGGAATTCCTCCCTATTCTTTTATTAGATGAAATTTATAGCATATTTTACAGATGTTTTCCATATGTGCTAAAATATATATTATGCGAAAGGAAACCTATAATACAAGGAGAAAACGCCTTCAAGAAACCTTGATTGAATGGGGTATACCCAAAAAGATACTCAAAAAGGTTATCAATCCGCCTCACAAACTTGGTGATTTGGAAAAGATAATCAAAGCTACTGAAAAAAGGAAACCTTCAAATCCTGCTGAATATTTCCTGAAAGGTGTTAATTATTATAGAGAAAAGAATGGACAGTTACCCTTATATCACTCTATAACAACAAATAAAAAGGAGTTGATAAAAATGGAAGCCATAGAGAAAAAGATAGTATATGAAGGAAAATATTTGAAAATGGTAAACAAATATTTTAAGACAGGTCAAGGAAAACAACATGTTTGGGAAACAGTAGAAAGAAAGAATATATATGGTGAAGGAGCGGTAGTAATTGTTGCTTTAACAAAAAACAGAGAGATAATATTGGAGAAAAATTGGAGAGTTCCTCTGGAATCTTTCATTATCCAATTTCCCGCTGGTCTCACCGACAAAAAAGGTGAAACCAAAGAGGAAGCCGCCAAAAGGGAACTTTTAGAAGAAACAGGCTACAGGGCAGAAAAACTCATTCCCATTATCTCCGTGCCATTATGCCCGGCTTTAACTGCCACTAAAGCTACTTATTTTTTTGCACCAGTTGTAGAGTTTGCAGGAAAACAAAAGACAGAAAACACAGAAAAGATTAAAGTTTTGAAAATCCCAACTGAAAAGATAGATGATTTTTTATTAAATCTTCCCCAGGATACAGAAGTGGACATCAGGGTCTTAGGTATGCTCTGGGTTCTAGAAAGAAAAAAGCTGATCTAACTCAACTTGATTTAAAAAACTGGTAAATATACAATAGTGTTGTGTGTAAAAACCCTTACGATGCAATAATTATTGGAGCGGGCGTCGTCGGCTGCGCCTGCGGGCGAGAATTATCCAAATATAAGTTAAAAGTAGGGGTCTTAGAAAAAAATACAGATGTTTCGGAAGGCATCAGTAAAGGCAATAGCGGCGTTGTTCATGCAGGATTTTATGTACCTTATGGAACTTTAAAGGCTAAAACAAATGTTGAAGGTTCTTTTCTAATTCCAAAACTTGCAGCTGAACTCAACTTTCCCTATAAAAAAATCGGTAAGCTGGTAATATCCAACGATAAATACGGCCTGAAAGAGTTAAAAAGGTTGAAAGAAAACGGTGATAAAAACGGATGTATTGGATTGGAAATTATCACAGAAAAACAAATCTCACATATTGAGCCAAAGGTTAAAGCTAAATATGCCTTATTCTCAAAGGAAACAGGAATAATCTCTCCTTATCTATTTACCATTGCCTTGGCGGAAAATGCTCTAAAAAACGGTGTAGAGTTTTTCTTAAATCATGAAGTAATAAAGATATGGAAAGATAAGGAATTTTTTGTTCAGACCAAAAAAAACACCTTCCATTCGAGATGGCTCATCAATGCGGCAGGACTTTTTTCAGACAAAATATCATGCCTTGCCGGTGATAAGAGCTACAAAATTTTTCCCTGTAGAGGAGAATATTTAGTTACAGACAAAGATAATGAGAAGATCATAAATAGGATGATTTACCCTATTCCACCAAAAGATGGTGCCAGCTTAGGCGTTCATATTACTCCTACCACCGATGGTAACATTCTCATTGGACCTTCTGCTGAATTTATAGATGACTATGGACTGGAAAATACCAAACAATTTTTAGATGGAATGAAAGAAAATGCCTTTAAAATGGTTCCTGAATTGAAAAGACTTTCCATCATTCGCACCTATTCTGGCATAAGACCAAAATTGATTCGCACCAAAACAAAAAGAGATTTTAGAGATTTTGTAATAGAAGAGAGTAAAACTGTTCCCAAACTCATAAATATAATCGGTATTGAATCACCGGGGTTAGCCGCCGCTCCTGCCATTGCAAACTTAGTGTTGAATATAATTGGAAATAAAGAAAATTTAAATAAAAATGAACAATTTGATGCCTACAATCCCGAAAAGCCTAATTTTCAATCTTTGTCCGTTGAAGAAAAGAAAGAGTTGATAAAAAAGAATCCTGATTTTGGTGAAATCATTTGCAGATGTGAGACCATTACTAAAGGTGAACTCTTAAATGCAATTAACAATCCATTGGAAATAAAAACAATGGATGGAATTAAAAGAAGATGCAGAGCAGGAATGGGCAGATGTCAGGGTGGTTTTTGCATGCCGAGAATAATCAAAATTTTAAGAAAAGAATACGGAATTAAAGAAAAGGAGATCTTAAAAAATGAAAATAACTCAAATCTCTTTTTTGGAAAGATAAAAGAGTGAAATACGATAGATTTGTAGATTTAGTTGTAATCGGGGGAGGGCCGGCAGGACTTTCTGCCGCTATCTCTGCGAAAGAGAATGGAATAGATAACATTTTACTATTAGAAAGAGAACCTTGTTTAGGTGGAATACTAAACCAATGTATTCATGATGGATTTGGATTGCACCTGTTTAAAGAAAACTTAACCGGTCCAGAATATGCACAAAAACAAATAGATGAATTGAAAGCCTTAAATATTTCCTATTTAACGGATGCAATGGTAATAAATTTGACAAAATCTAAAGAATTAGAATTCATTCACAGAACAGGACATAAATTGATTAAAGCAAAAGCAGTTATTCTGGCGATGGGTTGTAGAGAAAGAACAAGATTTAATATTCAAATTTCAGGAACAAGACCAGCAGGCATATACACCGCAGGGACTGCACAAAACCTGGTAAATTTACAGAATCTGAAGATAGGAAATGATGATATAGTAATTTTGGGTTCAGGAGATATAGGGTTGATAATGGCAAGAAGATTAACCCTGGAGGGAATGAATATCGTAGGGGTTTATGAGATTATGCCCTATCCTGCAGGCTTGGAAAGAAATATACAACAATGTTTGAATGATTATAATATTCCTCTGTTTCTGTCTTCCACCGTTACAGAAATTTTTGGTAAAGAGAGAATTGAGGGTGTCAACATAGGAAAAGTGGATAAAGATTTAAAACCTATAGCAAATACGGAAAAATTTGTAAAATGTGATACGTTACTATTATCTGTAGGTTTAATCCCTGAAAATGAGCTTTCTAAGAAAGCAGGGGTAAAGATAAGCGATCTTACCGGTGGAGCAGTTGTAAATTCCGAATTGCAGACAAATATAGAGGGAATTTTTTCCTGTGGAAATGTTTTGCAAATTCACGACCTCGCAGATTATGCCAGTTCAGAGGCAAAAAGAGCAGGATACTTTGCAGCGAGATATATAAAATCCAAACAAAAAAGATATAACAGATATAAAATAAATTTTTGTGAGAAAATCAAATATGCATTGCCAAGTTATATCGTAGAAAATAAAGAACCGATTATTGTCTCATTTCGCATCAAAAAACCTGCCAAAAATGTTGTTTTAATTATCAAGGACAGAGAAAATAATATATTGGTAAAAAAGAAATTTATTAGATTACTCCCTTCGGAGTTGATTCAGATTAAATTAGAAACAGAGATTAAGTCCGATATCTATCTGGAAATAGAATGAAAAAGAAGATTGTTTGCACTTTATGTCCCATAGGATGTGAGTTAGAGGTTGAAATACAAAAAGGCAGGGTGTTTTCGGTTGGAGGTAACCTCTGTGAAAGAGGTATTAAATATGCAAAAGACGAAATAGAAAACCCCACTCGCTGTATTTCCACCTCCATTCCCGTTCAGGGTGGCAAAAGATATGAAACAGTTTCTGTAAAGACAAGTAGTGTCATACCAAAGAATAAAATCTTTGATGTAATGAATAAAATTAAAAAAATTCAACTGAAAGCACCGATAAAATTGGGGGATATTATTATCAAAAATGTTTTGCACCTGAATGTAGATATTGTGGCAACAAGAAATATAGAAAAGGACAAATCCAAATAAACATGAGGCAATTCGGATTACGTGTTAGATATTAACTAAATGTCTCTGAAGTGTATTCTTATTAGATACTATTTTTTGTCTCCGAAACACTTTAACATTTTTACCAATGCCGGTAGTTTTATTCCCGGGAGTGTGGAATCGGTTATAGAACAGGATGCTCCCCAGAAATATTACCGTAATCAATTTTTGATAACAGCAATGGTTAATTTGAATATGATAGATACAATAGGAGGCGGTATCAAAAAAATGTTCCTTCTGCAAAGAAACAGATTTTTTCCACTACCTACGTATAAATTGGATAATCCTGATGAGGTGTCAGTAAAGATTATTGGAAAGGTAATTGATGAGAATTATACGAAACTGCTTATGGAAAATACAGATTTGGATATTAAAACTATTATATCTCTTGATAAGGTACAAAAGAAAGAAAAATTGGATAGGAAAGAGTATAAAAAATTAAAAAACAAAGGTTGGTAGAAAGACGTTATCCCTCAATATTTGTTGTTTCTAAGGTAGCAGCGATAACCGGAGATAAAGCACGCTATATCAAACATCGTGCCTTTGATAAAGAATATTATAAAAAAATGGTTGTTGAATTAATAAAAAAGTTTGGTTCAGCGAATAGGAAGGAGATAGACGATTTGCTATGGAGCAAATTATCCGATATGCTGACAGAGAAGCAAAAGAAAGGGAAAATACATAATTTACTTTACGAGATGGCTCATATCGATAAGTTAATTGAAAATATTGGCACGTATAAAAAACCTAAATGGGTATTAAGTAATTTAGCAGTAATTTATTAGAAGATTATTAGTATTGCATTTGTAACACTAACAGTATCAGGGTGTTGTGGAATGCTATCCCCACATTAGAAAAGGATAGGTAACGATGCTAATAAAAGGGGGGAACGGACATCTTTTTATAAATAGATGATAGAGGAAGTATTTTGCAAGAAATAATGAATAACGGGACCAGGCACTGAAAGCTGAAAAAAGAATAGCAAAGCCAATCTTTAAATCTTGAAGATGACTGGTAAAATAGACAACTGTATTTTCTTGAAAAGATAAAGTATATGGGTTGTCTGAAGAAGAATAAAAATTATGGAAAATAGCAATGGATAAATTTCCAAACTTATCAACCTTGAAGTGATCGAATTGGAAGGCAAGGGAAGCTGAGCCATAATTTCCCCATCCGATTTGACCATTATCTGAACTTTACCTTTTTTAGTATTGCGTTTATGACATCTATGTCAAATCCCTCCGTGTCAAAATTGTCTCCAAGCCAACATGTTTTTTCTTCATATTCTTCATGTTCTGGATCCATAATTATTTCTAACAAATCTTCATATCCACCAGTCCCGCCGCAATCTTCCGGAGGACAGCCCCTTTCGCCTTTAATACATACAGGATGTTTCATTCTTTGGTCAACAGAGAGAATTTTTTTCAGTTTTATCTCATGTTCCCAACTATCTCCAAAATCGTAAAGATAGCGAATTTTATCCCCTTCTTTCTCAAAATATTCATTCAGCTTTTTTCTTTTGGCATTCAGGCACTTAAAGAAAGGTGCAGTAGGGTCAGGAATACTTATAAGTATGTTTTTGTCTATATAAAAACCAAAGAGATGATAGCCACCCCATCCCATGACGATTTGAAGCACCTGGTGTAATTTGTAGAAAGTAATGTTGGCTGGCACCAGAAACCTTCTCCATATTAGAGGTCTGATATCTTTTAAAGTTACTTCCAATTGATAAACTAATTGTTCTATAATTCTTCCCTCAATTATTCTGGATTTCTATCCAGTAATTTTGCCACATTTTTAATCTTTTTCATACTGTTTTTATGCCTATTGTGGTAATCTTTGCCGCTATTGTCAATTCATTTTCAATAGATAATTTCAGCCTCGGGATTGTTAGGATTACTACAGATTAAGATATTTTTAGCTTCTGGATTACTATGATAAAGACCCCGTGTAGTACTTCCCCCTATATTCCCCCTGTGTAATATTCCACGATTGAATTTCTTCGTTAGGATATTACACGGGGGGGAAAGGAAGGGGGGTCGTTAGGATATTACACAGGGTGAATTCAGAAGAAATCCAGTGGCAATCCTGAGGCTAAAATTCTTTTCTTTTGACTTTTCGCTCCATCGGAAAATTCTAATTTGTCAATTAGGAAAGATTAATCACTTTATTTACAATGACTGGTTGGCAACAGGCCTCAATCTTGAATTTTAGATGATAAAAGACAAGATAACCAGCACTCCCGATTGATTATCCTAACTGGATCCCCTCCCATAAAAAGCCTTTTTTTTATCATTCTTTTACCTTGCTTATATCTCCACTCAACCTTAAGGGACTCTTCGGCTTTACCATACATTTTCCACATAGAAGTTTTCACATAAGAGAGAGTTTTTAATCCCATAAACGCCTCAACATCCTTTAGTGGAATACCTAAAAATACCCCCATCTCGTGAGGAAATAAGTTTGAATTATATCTCTTTTTAAGATGAAGTAATATATTTTCAATACCTTGATCGGTTTCGTATCCAAGAGCACTAAAAAATTTCCTTGTCCTTTCAACCTTAAAAAGCTCACACAACACTCGTCTTAAATAGAAAAAAAGAACTACACTATGACTATCCTTTTTAAATTCACAATAAGAAATACGACTGCCGTTGAAAAGAACACCGCCAAATTCATTCCAGAGATCAAAGACTCTGTTTCTTCCTTTCTTTAGATTTATAATTGTAGCCGGCTTCACTCCTGCAACTGTAGCAGCAATACAATTCACAATATGCCAGGCTAAATATCTTATCTCTCTCTCATCTTGAACAGTAGATAACAGCCCAACTGTCCTTGCATCCATAACTCAAAATTTTAAGAATGCGGGGTAGGCTGAGGAAAACCCACCCCGCTCAAAAAGTTAAAGCGATTTTGCAATCTTTGCTCCCCAGGCTTCTGCATCCCCCATTGCGGGCTCAACATCCCCATC
>JAGGSB010000065.1 GCA_021159305.1 Deltaproteobacteria bacterium
TTCCGTGCTTGACACGGAATCTGGAGTCTGGATTCCCGCGTGCGCGGGAATGACAAAAGGCCTTGCCTTTTACTGTAAAATTTTACCTCCATTAAAATTTTATGACACAAATAGCAGATTTGGTCGTAAGAACTGGAGGTTTTTATGACAGAAAAAAGGGAATCCTGCTGATTGACTTATCCTTACTTTTTGCTCACTCAAAAAGTAAAAAGAATATTAGCCACAGATTGCCTCGGGATTCACCCCGTGTAATACTCCAACCTGCCTGTGCGTGACCGCACGCAGACAGGGATTGAATTTCTTTGTTAGAATATTACACGGGGCAGGCAGATTTTCTCCTTCTTTGTCATTCCGCACTTGATGCGGAATCTGGACTCTGGATTCCCGCCCCCGATCAGGTCGAGGGCATGCTTTCACGGGAATGACAGAGGAAGAGGTAATCCTCGTACTATAGAAATATGGAAGTAAAAAAAGAATTTAATCGGAATAGGGGTCAGGTTGACCCCTATTATTAGACTATAATCATACTATTTATTCTGAGGAACAGCAGAAGAATGATGATCAATAATCATCCACTTACCATTCTGGTTCTTCCGATAAACAAAAGTATATCGAGCTGATATATTCATCATTTTACCATCTATCTCGTGAAAAAATGTGTAATAACCAGAATTTATGGCTATATCACCATACACTCTCACCATCGGATTGTAGTAGATTGCATTTAGATGTTCCAATCGCATAAAATGCTCAAAATAATCTTTTACTCCTTTAGGAGTTGTCCGCAAGAAAGGTGATACAGTGCCCCAAAAAACAGCTTCTTTAGCGTACAAGTTCGCCACAGTACCTGGATTAGTGGTGGTGACAGCCTCAACCCATTTGTCCATTGCCTCCAGCACCGATTGTTGTTCTTCAGTGAATTGCTGCACAATACCCTTTTGACCCATCAAAAGGTCATCGGTTTTTTTCATATCAAGCTCCTCCTTTTAATTTTGTTTGATCAACAAAACACAATTGAAGTATGTTTGTAAAACTAAAATGGTTTCCCATCAATACAATATATCACCGCCTCTTCCGGGCAGTTGGGGAAAAATGGGCAGTGGATACAATCTTTCCATATCTTTTTATCCGGTAATTCGCCTTTTTCTATTTTTTTAAAACCCAAATGAAGGAAAAATGAAACCTCCATCGTCAAAGCAAATACCTTATTTATACCTAAATTCTTTGCCTCTTCTATGTCAAATAAAACGAGCTTTTCGCCAATGGATTTTCCGCGATATTCCTTCTTTACACAAAGACTTCTTACCTCTGCCAGCCTGTGAGAATATACACGCAATGCACTTACGCCGACAATCTCTTTCTCCTCCGCCACTACAAATTCCCTGATCCTCTCCTCTATGTCATCCTGTGAGCGTGCAAGCACCTTTTTTTCCTCGGCAAATGTATCAATGATTTCTTTTATCTGCAGGCTATCTTCAAGATGTGCCTTTCTCAATATCATCCAATCTTTCCTGCAATGCATTCTTGTGGGCAAACAACTTTTCTATCTCTGCAATCTTTACAGCAAAAGGTGCTTTTTCCTCAAATGCCTGTTTCGTAAAGTAAATGACGCTACTCTTTTTCATAAATGTTTGCGGAGATAAAGGAGATAAAAAACGAGCGCAGGTTTGTGTGGGCAAGGTGTGATTTGGTCCTGCGATGTAATCGCCCAAAACCGCAGGCGACCAGTTGCCTATGAATATTGCACCGGCATTTTCTATCTGGGGATAGATTGAAAAGGGCTCCTCGGTCATAATCTCCACATGTTCACAGGCGATGGTATTTATCACAGATTTGAGATTTTCTTCATTGGTATGGATAAATAATGCATTCTTACAAGATTTTTCTAAAATATCCCTTCTTTCCTCTTTTTGTATAAATTTTTGAGCAATATCTTCTATCTCTCTTAGTTTTTTTTCATCCAAACTAACAATAAAAGCCTTTGCATCTTCGTCATGTTCCAATTGGGCAACAATATCTCGAGCTGCATATTGAGCAGGTGTAGTTTCATCTACTATAACGAGCACCTCTGAAGGACCGGCTAAGGCATCTATGCCTACATCGCCAAAGACCTCTTTCTTGGCGTAGTTTACATACACATTACCGGGACCTGCAATTAAATCTACTTTTTTAACACTTTCTGTTCCATAGGCAAAAGCGGCAATAGCCTGAGCCCCGCCTATCTTGTAGATTTCCGTTATATTACACAAAGATGCTGCAAACAAAATATAAGGACTGATTTCCCCATTATAGGCTGGCGTGGCCAGAGCAATCTCTTTTACTCCTGCCACAATTGCAGGAATGGCGGTCATCAAAACTGTAGATGGATATGTAGCCTTTCCTCCTGGTGCATATATCCCTGCCCTTTCTACAGGAGTTATATTTTCTCCTAAAATCATTCCTTCTTCTGTAGAAAACCATGATTTTTGCAGCTGGTCTTTGCAGAAGTTCTCTATTCTTTTATAGGCAACTTTCAACGCTTCTTTTACATCTTCTCCTATTGTCTGCCCCCGAGAAAAATCCTCTTCAGTAACTTTTATGTTTTTTTTGTTTGCCGTAAAATTATCAAATTTTTCTGTATAATAAAATAATGCTTCATCCTTTCTTTGTTTTATTTCACTGATAATCTTTCTCACAGATTCTCTTATACTTTCATCTTCTCTTTGAGAAGAGATATTTAATAAATCTCTTATGTCTTCTCTCTTCTTAATCTTTAATTGCATCTTTTATCTCTTTTAAAATATTGTAAGCTGCCTTCTCTTTTATATCCTTTTTAATATGTATTTTTCTCCCATCTTTAAATATTATATCCATCTCATTGTAAGGTGAAGAAAAACCAATATCCTTTCTGGAAACATCATTCGCCACACAAGCCCATAATCCTTTCTCCTCAATCTTTTGCATGGTATTTTGTTCTACATTTTCTGTCTCCGCAGCAAAACCCACAATTTTTACGGGCAGTTTCTTCGTCTCCACAATTTCATGTACAGTCTTTAATATATCTTCCGTCTGCACAAGCTCCAGTATCATCTTTTCCTTCTTCTTTATCTTTTGAGGAAATCTTTCCTTAGGCTTAAAATTGGAAACAGCAGCGGCCATAAGAAGAAGTGTCTTTTTACCTTTCAGTTCTTTTATCACCTCATCTTTCATCTGTTCTGTATCTTCTACCTCAATAAAATTCTTTATATTATAAGGTGGAGAAAGGTGACTGCATCCTGAAATAAGGGTGACATCTCCTCCCATCTTTGCCGCTATATTGGCAAGAGAAAAACCCATCATCCCTGAAGATGGATTGGAGATAAACCTTACTGGATCTATATATTCTCTGGTAGGACCAGCGGTAATTATTATCTTCCATCCTGAAAAAATTTTTTCACAAAACAGATCCTCTATCGCATCTACAATGATATTTTCTTCTGTTATATGTCCCTTGCCATAACTACCGCAGGCGAGTTTTCCTTTTACAGGCTCCAAAATCTTCCAACCTCTTTCAGTCAATTTTCTTATATTTTCTTGAGTTGCAGAATTTTCATACATAACACTATGCATGGCTGGCACACAGAGCTTTTTTGCTTTTGTAGCTAAAGCCAAAAGCGATACAGGGTCATCTGCTATTCCATGAGCAATCTTGGCAATGATATTGGCAGTGGCAGGCATAACAACCAATGCATCTGCCCAGCCTGCCCAGTTTATATGAGCAGTACTGGTTGGAACAGGAGAGGAAGAAATAAAATCACTCTTGAATATATCGCTGAATACAGGTGAATTGGTCAAACACTCAAATAAGAGAGGAGGAATAAACTTGGTAGAATCTTTTGTTTGCGCCACTCTTATATGAGCATCCCTTTTCTTCAGCACACTTATGACCTCCAACGCCTTGTATATAGCGACGCCACCCGTCACCCCAATAACGATATTTTTTTTCTCAATCATCCTAAATTAAATGTAATAAATTTAATCTCCGTCATCTCTTCAGTGGCAAAAGACAAACCTTCTCTGCCCACACCCGAGGATTTCACACCACCATAAGGCATCTGATCCACACGGAATGTAGGATAATCGTTGATGATAATTCCACCTGCTTCTAATTTTAAGGCTGCCCTCCAGGCATTCTGCAAATCATTTGTATATACACCAGCATTCAATCCATAGATAGAGTTATTTGCCATATCTATTGCCTCATCAAAATGAGAAAATGGTATGACACATACCACAGGAGCAAACAATTCTTCACAGATAACTCTCATCTCGGGTTTGGTGTTAGTGATAACAGTGGGATTAAGAAGTCTTTTGCCTATGAATTTTCCACCCGCCTCTATTTTTGCTCCTTCTTGCACCGCCTCATTTATCCATTCTTCTATTCTTATACAAGCTGCGTCATCAATCAAAGGTCCGTATTCCGTATCTTCATCTATAGGATTACCCACCTTTACCTTAGATACCGCTTGTTTAAAGCTGCCCAAGAACTCATCAAAAATATCTTCATGCACATATATTCTCTGAATAGATATACATACTTGGCCTGCGTTGGCAAAAGAACCAACTATACATTTGGGGATAACCTTTTCTATATTTGCAGACCTGTCCACAATTAATGCCGAGTTAGAACCCAGCTCAAGCGTGAGTCTCTTTGCCTTTGTCTCTTCTTTTAAATAAGAACCTACCTGCAGGCTGCCGGTAAAGGTGAGCATGGCTAACTTTTCATTTTTTATAAGTTTTTTTCCTATGGTTGAACCCGAACCATATATCACATTAAACATACCATCAGGCAGACCTGCTTTTTTCATCATTTCTGCCAACCTTGCTGCTGTGAGCGGTGTTGCAGTAGCTGGTTTTAAAATCACACTATTTCCAGCAGCAATAGCCGGTGCAACCTTGTGAAGAACAAGATTTAATGGAAAATTCCAGGGGGTGATAGCTGCTATTATACCAATAGGCATACGCATATAAAATCCAATATGGTTCTCTCCACTCTGAGAAGCATCCATGGGTATTGTTTCTCCATGCAACTTCAATGCCTCAACCGCAGCAAAACGAAGAGTCTCTATGCCCCTTTTCACCTCACCAATGGAATACTTAATGGCTTTTCCCGACTCTAATGTAATGAGACGGGCAATCCCCTGCAGGTCTTCTTCCATTAGATCCGCCGTTTTAGAAAGAATATTTGCCCTTCTGTATGCAGGAAAATTACAGGTTTTGAATGCTTCCTCTGCCGCATCTACCGCTTTATCCACATCATCTTCTTCTGCTTGAGTTACATATCCTACCAATTCATCATTGTAAGGATTTCTTACCTCTATCTTTCTTTCTCTCTCTATCCACTTGCCTCCAATGAACAATCCGTAATCATACATAATCCCTCCTACCAAGAATCCTCTCCACCTGTTTTACATCCTCTAATACATCAACTCCAATTAGATGGGTTTTTGTTTCCCAAACCATAATATCATATCCATTTTCTAATGCTCGCAACTGCTCTAATTTTTCAGTTTTTTCCAATGAAGACGGTGGAAGGCGACTTAAGGAAAGAACTGCTTCTTTGGTATATGCATATATGCCAATATGTTTTAAGAACAAACCATCTTTTCCCGGATATGGGATAAGCGAACGGGAAAAATACAGTGCCTTTCCACTTTTGTCTTTTACCACCTTTACCACATGAGGACTTTTTGCCTCCTCTAAGGAGGCAGGCTCAGCTAATGTAGCAATGGATGCGTCTTTTATGCGGGAAATAAATACTGAAAGAAGTTCGTCGATAATTTTTCCTTCTATAAGCGGTTCATCTCCCTGAACATTTACAACTATATCATAGTCCTTATCTTCTATAAAAGCGCCTATTCTTTCTGTGCCATTGTTAAAATCACCCCTTACTAATCTTGCCTCTCCTCCAAAGGAAAAAACTACCTGTTTTATCTTTTCACTATCTGTTAGTATGAGAACCTCATCTTTCATCTTTGATTGCATGCTTCCTTCCCATACCCATTGTATCATAGACTTGTCCAAAATGGGGGAAAGCACTTTCCCCGGAAAGCGACTACTGGCATAGCGCGCCGGAATAGCAATCAATATCTTCATATCTTCTTTAATATTTCATTTACCTCTTTCTTACTTACCACTTGAGTTCCTTTTTTCTCCACTACAACCGCTGCCGCTTCATTAGCTAAACTAACCACCTTTCTTAAAGGAAATCCTACTGCCATACCCACAATAAACATGGCAACCACCGTGTCTCCTGCCCCGGTTACATCGTATACCTCTTTTGCCAGTGCATCTACATGGAACCCTTCGTCTTCAGAGTAAAGTGTCATTCCTTTGCGTCCCTCTGTTATCAAAACACATTTTGCATTTGTTTCCTTTAATATCTTTTCTGCTGCTCTTTTTTCATCTTGAAGATCCTTTATAGCAATACCACTCATCAATTCTGCTTCTCTGAGGTTTGGTGTAATCACCGTAACATTTTTATATAGGTGAGTATGATTGACTTTAGGATCGACAACAATGGGTTTTTTAAGAGAACACAAACACTTAACCAATCCCTCTGTTATCACCCCTTTTCCATAATCAGAAATTACTATGGCATCAAATGTTTTTCTACTCATTGACTGCAACAATTCCCGCTCTGCCTCAGGCTCTATGGGCTTTACAATTTCCCTATCCAATCTTACAATCTGCTGTCCTTGAGCAATAATTCTTGTCTTAACTGTAGTTGTATGATTTTTTAAGGTAACACACCCACTGTAATCTATATCTTTTTCTTTTAGTATTTTTTTTAGATTCTTTCCCTTTTCATCTTCGCCAAAGACACCAAATAAGCTTACCTTAGATTCAACAACCTTTATATTATGAGCAACATTTGCCGCTCCTCCGAGAAACGATTTCTCCGCTCCTATGGCTACAACAGGAACCGGCGCTTCAGGGGAAACCCGCTCCACTTCACCCTCAATATACCTATCCAACATTATATCCCCTACAACAGCTATATTCAGTTTGGAAAACATATCTATTGGAATTTCTCCATTATTTCATTTGATATGTCAAAATTGGCATATACCTGAGAGACATCCTCGTCTTCATCTAATTTATTCATAAGGGTTAGCATTTTTTCTGCATCTTTCCCTTCCAACCTTACCGTACTTTGGGGAATCATCTCAATAGTATCTGCCTGGGGTTTGAAACCAACTTGAACAAGAGAATCTTTTACTTCATTAAAGACTTTGGTCTCTGCAATTACTTCATATACACCATCTTCTCCGTTGTCTATTACATCCGTTGCCCCCGCTTCTATTGCTTTTTCCATCAATTGTTCTTCGTCTGTTTCTTCTCTACTGAAAGTCAAACAACCTCTTCTTTCAAACATCCAGGAAACACAACCATTCTCACCCAAATTTCCACCATATTTACTTAAAATGTGTCTTATGCTGGCTGTAGTGCGCTTCTTGTTGTCTGTAGTGGCATAGATCAATATTGCTACACCACCGGGGCCATAGCCTTCATATAAAATCTCTTCATAGCTTACGCCGGGTAATTCTCCCGCTCCTTTTTTTATTGCTCGCTCAATATTTTCTTTGGGCATATTGCTTTCTTTAGACTTTTCCACTGCTAACCTCAAGCGAGGGTTCGCATTTATATCCTTTCCTCCCAAGCGAGTAGCAATGGTAATTTCCTTGATGAGCTTGGTAAATATTTGTCCCCTTTTAGCATCTGTTCTACCTTTCTTATGTTTAATACTACTCCATTTACTGTGTCCAGACATATCTTCTCCTAAATCATTTTAGGTGGTTCAATACCTGTTTGTTTCTGATATCTGCCCTTCTTGTCCTTATAAGAGATTAAACATTCTTCTTCAGCACCCAAAAAGATAACCTGTGCAATGCCTTCGTTGCTGTATATCTTCGCTGGCAATGGTGTGGTGTTGGATATTTCAATAGTTACATACCCTTCCCATTCTGGTTCCAAGGGTGTAATATTGACTACAATCCCACACCTGGCATAGGTAGACTTCCCTAAGCAAATAGCCAATATATCTCTTGGTATCTTAAAATATTCCATACTACGAGCCAACGCAAAGGAATTGGGAGGAACAATACATGTTTCTCCCTTAAAATCTACATAGTTTCTATCCGTGAAATTCTTAGGGTCTACTATGGTGCAGTTCACATTGGTAAATATTTTAAACTCATCCGCCACTCGCATATCATAGCCATAGGAAGAAACACCGAAAGAGATAACACTTTTTGACACCTGTTTTTCTTTAAAAGGAAATATCATTCCTTTCTTTGCTTGCTCTATAATCCAGCGGTCATTTCTTACACTCATTTATCCTTCTCTCTTAATTATTCTTCCTACAAAATGTAGCATGAATAGCTTTTTTCTCTGCTCAATATCGGGTAGATACTGCATTTTCATCTTTTTAACATCTTCCTCCGTAAAATCCATATTATTATCTTCCAAAAACCTTTCCAAAGCAACAATATACTCCGCTACCTTTTCTATTTCCCCTACAATAGCATCCTTTTCTCCTCTATCCAGAACAAGCATAAATTTCTCTACAATATCTTCATAAGTAGGTTCTTTTATTTCCAATCCATATTCAAATATATTATCCATTTTCCCTCCTACCAAAAAACTATGTATTACACAATGATTATATAAAGTTTCCCTTTTGTTGACAATAAAATATATAACATTTAAATATTTTGTTTCAAGTAATATTAAACAATGCCCAGTTTCTGAAATATCAGAACTACAATAAGCCAGGCAAGTATGCTCAGAAGTAGTGATGTGATAAAAGGAGTCTTCTTTAACAATATGATAAACAATACAAAAAAGATAATGGTAGGAACTATACCTATAATCACGCCTTTAGAAAATGAAATTATAATATCCGAGGAACTTTTTCCTATTTTCAGCCAGATGATCACAAGCAGTGTAGTAAGGGGCATAGCTGCAATTACACCACTTAAGCAGGGCACCCTCTTGGCTAATTCAGAGAGAATGACGATAATAAATGCAGAGACAGCAACTTTTATCCAAAACATCATATCTGGATAATCTCTTTTTCAGGAAGAACAAGACAGGTGAGCTTTTCGCCATATACCGCTCCAGTGTCAATGCCAATCTTGTTTTTTAGAAATAGAGGTTCAGCTAAGGGAGTATGTCCAAATACAACAACTTTGCCAAAGTCACAATCACTGTATATAAACTCATCTCTTATCCACACCAAATCATCAATAGATTGTTTTTCTAAGGGTATGTTCGGTTTCAATCCGGCATGAACAAATATATAATTGTCCATCTCATAATATGGAAGAAGGCTTTTAAAAAACTCTATGTGCTCGGGAGGGAAGAGATCGGATGAAATATTATACTTTTTTATACCATAGCTTAACAGTGTAGTTTCCCCTCCATTGAACAGCCACATCTCTATAGGTAAACTCTTTTGAAGAATATCTAAAAGCATTTTTTCATGGTTACCTAAAAGTGTAATAATATGATATTGCGATTTGAGATTTATCACTTCCTCTACCACTTTTTTTGAATCCGTTCCCCTGTCAATATAATCTCCCAAGAATATAAGCATATCATTGTTTTTTATATGTAGTTTTTCTAACAATGTCTTTAATCTTTCATAGCAACCATGAATATCACCTATAACAAATATGCGATTCACAGATTTAAGAATATTTTTTTATTTATACTTGTCAAGCAAAGCTTCGCTTCGCTTGCAACTGCCAAATACAGTTGTCAAGGCAAAGCTTCGCTTCGCTTGCAACTGCCAAATACAGTTGTCAAGGCAAACAAAACCGTTTACTTGCAAGTGTAAAAATACACTTGTCAATAAAATATTTTCGTGGTATATTTTCCATATATAGGAAAGATGAGAGGTTGAGGGAATGGCACGAAAATGTGATATTTGCGGTAAGAAGCCAATAGTAGGGTTCAAGGTAAGTCGTTCTAACAGAAAAACGAAAAGAAGATGGCTGCCGAATCTTCATAAGATGAAAGTATTGGTGGATGGAAAAGTGAAAAAGCTCAATGTATGTATGAAATGCCTTAAAGCAGGTAAAGTGGAAAAATATGTTCGGGTCTAAACAAAGAGCAAGAGGTGGGAGGTTTATATGAATGGAGTAGCAACACAAAGAATGTCGGGTTGGCATCTAATATGGATGCTAATATCGTTGATAGTAGTGGCAATTGGCGGTATTACTGGTTTATACGGCTGGGTTTTTGGGCAAGCTGGGATGTTTGGTGCAACACGTGAGATGACTATGGGTGTCTGTCTTATCGGTTATCTCTACTTCGTTGGTATTACCACTGGTTTGTGTGTGATTGGTGCATTGGGACATCTGTTTGGTTTTGACACTTATGAGCCAGCAACATCAAGAGCGGCCTGGCTGGCTATCATGTCTCTTTTGGCTGCTTTTTCCTGTATCCTGTGGGATTTAGGCCATCCCATTAAAGCAATTTTTCTGTTTATTTTTTCACCAAATCTTTCTGCGCCTATAATGGGAATGGCTATCTTCTACGCATCTTATATTGTTTTTGCTATCGTAGAATTTATACTGCTTATGCGTAAAAAATATGGAATAGCTGTTGTGTTCGGCGGAATAGCGCTTGTGCTTGATGTTATAGCAAGAGCAAATGTAGGTTTTGTGTTTGGCTCTGCTGTTGCCAGACCATTTTATGTTGGACCGTTTCCTTCTTTCTTTTTCTTGGCTTTATCTATGACTTCCGGAATGGCCGTTTTTCTTTTGACTACCACCTGGATTTCCAAATTGAGGGGAAAAAGCAACCCATCACTTATAAAAGCGGCTACAAAAGTGCAGATCGTGTCCTTGTGCGTAGTAGCATTATTTTATATGTGGTATATAATAAGCGGCAAGTTCGGTCTTGTCCCGGGCAAATATGAAGCGGTAAAAGCATTATATGCAGGTCCTCTTTCCTTAAACTTCTGGTTATTTGAGATAATCTGCGGAATTGTTTTACCTTTAATACTTTATGCTTCAGCTAAGGGAAAATCGGCAACAATTACATTTATTGCCTCTATATTAGTTATCGCCGGCACATATGCTGCTCATTACGATTTCACTATGGCAGGACAGATTGTTTCTGTACTGCATCCATTAGGCATGACTACAGAACACTCCACGGTGTATTTAAATTATACTCCAAAGATAGCGGAATGGCTTATTATCGCTGGAGGGTATGGCGTGTTATCCTTCCTATTCTTGTTGGGTGAAGCAATATTCAAATTCCCCATCAGTGAAAAAGCAGAATAGTAAGGGGGGATAACCCCCCTTACTATTTATTCCTTTATGTTTAATTGTGATAGCTCAAAAATCAAAAACGAAGATATTAGCTCGTTGCATTTAAGGTTGCCTTTTTATCGTTTTCTACAAGCTCATCGCTTTGACAGGACATACCTTCACACACCAGCCGCAAGCAACACATCTATCCGGGTAGAAGGATACCTTCATCGTCTTCTTATCATCTATTACCAATGCTTCTGGAGGACATACAGAAACGCAAATACCACAGTGATAGCATTTTTCCTCATCTCTCTTTATCTTTCGTTCTACAAACTCTACAATTACATTATTTTGTATTAGATAATCTAATCCTTTTTGCAGTTTCTCTTCTTCTCCAATGAGTTCCATAATAAGCACGCCTTCCCTTCTGGGAAGAATTTTTGCCTCTAATATATTGAATGTTAAATTAAATTCCTTGGAAAGCTCACATACAATAGGCTTATCCACCACTTCTTTCTTGAATGTAAGAATCACTTTTTTAGATACCATCCTTTACTCCTTTAAGAGGAAATCTCTATGTTTCCCCATATACCCGTTTTGCTGCCCATAACAATAACACACCCTAAAATACCATCTATGCTTTGAGCAAAATCCAATCCTTTTCTTATGTCCCTTTCATTTTTTACCATGTTGCCAATTCTTGTTGCTAAGGCATCGGACAATATTGCACTGTGAGATATAACAAGGCAGGCATCCGTTTTACCTAAACTAAGAGATGGCCCTATCGTTGCTGATGAGGTACATATACCATATGGCAATACATCTTTCTTTAATTTCACCATAAGTCCACTTGAAGGAGATGAACCTGCAAATACAGCTATTTTTGGTTGTTTGTTTAATTTGAGGAATATATCCCCACCGTTTTCTATGATATATTCTTCATCATCCATTACTGTTTTTCCCACAAATTCTGCTATCGCTCCAGCCACAGCAGCCATCGGGCCTACACCGACAATTTGTGTATATTTTATCATCTCTTTGACAATTTGTGGTGCCTCCTCATCCATTTCCAATGGCTTTAAAGAAACAAGAAAATCTCTCCTTTTTCTAATATACCTTTTAATATCTCCTCTCAAATTTTCTACACATTCTTTTATGCTTTCTTCCTTGTTAGTATGCGATTTTATAAACAGGTCACTTTCCCTCACTTTTACGATGTAATCCTGAAAGTTTTCTGAAGAAGTGCGATAGAAACGATTATTCATCTCTTATATATTTTCTTGGCTTATAGTTCTTCGCCTGAGGCAGCTTTCCTTGCGGTTCAGAAAGAAAGAACTTTTTGTCTTTAATCCAACTTTTTAATGTTTCCGCTACCTCAATCGCTTTGAAGTAGCTGGACATAGGAGAAGAAGAAACCCCTTTACCATTTATTTCTATGTATCCACTCTTCAACTGCTTATAGCTTACCTTTCCATAAGTTTTTTCTTTGTTTTGAGGATAATCAGAACCGTAATCTTCTATGTATACATAGATATCCTCATCACCTATTCCGGTGAAATATGCAATTTCCTCATTCAATATAGGTATAGGTATTCCTATACCTATAGTTAAAGAAGTGCCATATCCAAGTATGGATACCCCCCTTACAAAAGCAGGATTCATCTTTTTCATATCGCCTACGCAGGCTAATGTTCCTGCAGCAGACAAAACAACACCTCTCTCTGTCCTCTCTACATTTGGGTTGTGCTGTGTACCGGGAAATGCGATATACCCTATTCCTCCACCCAACAATATTCTTGTTCCTATACCAATAGTTAAATAAAATGGATCATTAAGGAGTGGGCTCAGTTGTCCGGCTGAGGAATATGTGGTATTTGCCATATGTGGTTTTAAAATACCCATATAGGTATAAACTGTTTTATCCGATGTATTTATAGCACAGGTATAGTTCTGACAAGCATTTCGCGGATTGCACAAAGTGGCATAGGACAGATCGCGAATAGTGATTTTCTTGATAAACGAGCCGCGAGGATAACAATCCGTCCCATATCCCTCCACCCTCAACTCCAAAGTTTTTTTAGCAATAAGGTCTTCTATCACATGGCCTCCACCGTAAGAAAAGTTACCAGGATGGACCTTGTTCAGCGGATCTCCCTCTTTTACAGATGTTGCTCCGATAAACAGGTCTACTGCCGCCAATCCAGCATAGGCAGGAACATTATTTAGCCAGGCTTTATATGCCTTTATGCGGGGAGTAGTATGGCCAAAGTTTATAAATGCCCCGGAAGAACACATAGTGCCAAATGTACCAGTAGTCACTACATCTACCTTTTTTGCCGCATCAACAATACCTTCTTTTCTAACGATGTCTACCATTTCTTCTGCATTTATTACTACTGCTTCTCCCCTTTTTATCTTTTCATTTATCTGTTTTATTGTCTTGCTTACCTTGTACTCTTCCATTCTCGCTAATTTAGATTTTATTCCTTCTGTTGTCAAGACAAGCGACAAAGTCGTTTGCTTGCAAACACTAGAGGTGTTTGTCAAGACAAGCGACAAAGTCGTTTGCTTGCAACTCTCGGAATGTGTCAATGAAAATGAGACACCTCCATTGGTAATTTAGTGTATCACCGA
>JAGGSB010000066.1 GCA_021159305.1 Deltaproteobacteria bacterium
ACTGACTAAGCTATAACTTATACATTGTCTTACAATCTCATCAAAAATCTCTTGAAAAATGCCACTTTGCTTGAATCTTCCATGGCGATTTTTGGAAAAAGTAGAATGGTCAGGAATTTCTTCATTCATATCTAAACTTACAAACCACCTATATCCAATATGCATCTTGACTTCTTCACATAACTTTCTCTCTGAAGTAATATCGTAAAGATATCCAATGAGAAGCATGCGAATGAGTATTTCAGGGTCAATGGATGGTCTACCTGTTTCGCTATAGAGATGTTTTACTTTCTTACGGATGAAAGAAAAATCAACATATTTATTGATCAGTCTTAAAATATGGTTTTTGGGAATCATATCTGCCATATTGAAGTAGTAAAATAACGGTTCTTGTGGATTTCTTTTCCCTAACATAAAGGCTTTCTCCTTGATATGAGATTGTGTAATTATACCATTTTTTTACTGAAAATATAAGATTTATCTATAAAATAGGTCACTTTTTCAACAGCCTGTGAAGACCTGACCCCTCCTCAGAACATTCCCTATATCATTAACAGGGATACATCTTGAGAAAACGGTTCTCCCTCCTTCGTATATTCTTTTCCTTCTAAACAGTAGTTTACCTTAATCCTTCTTTTCTTAGAATAATAGGCAATCAAAGAAGCAATAATCTTTTCATCTCCGATTTTAATTTTTTTGGCTACAGCTATCGCCCCCGGCCTTTCTACAGGAAAGAAACAAACATATCTCTTACAAAATCCTTGTAAATATTTACATTCTCTTTCATCTCGGGCTAAGACAACCTTTGCTCCCGATGGCAACCTAAAATGCCTGCCTGCTTCAAGTAAAATCACATCGGATAATTCTATACTTTCCTCGTTTTTTAAAAGTTCTTTAAATCTATGTGAAAACACTTCTTCTGTTAAAATACATCCACCAGCATGGGGGATATAACTTTTTATATTCAACCTTTCTTTTAACTCCATTTGTCTTTTCATTCCCCTACCCTGAATATCCAGACACCAATCTTCACTATCTTTATTTAAAAGCTTTTCTGAAAGCGGCCTCAATATTCTTATTCCTGTTTTCTTTTCTACAAGTCTAAATGTATTTTTGTTTTGCGTCATCGGTCTTTGTCCCAACACCTCACCGGTAGCAATAGCATCCGCCCCCATTTCTTCCTTCAACTCCCTTGCTCTATTCATCATAAATATGCGGCAATCTATACAGGGATTTGCCCCTTTCCCATAACCAAAACGAGGATGGAGTAATACCTTTTGAAAATAACAGTTTTTTGCATCCACAGCTATTAATCTTATATCTTCTTCATCAGCAATATCCCTTATCTTTCGTTCTATTTCTCCATCTATTTCTCTTCCTATAAAGCCCGTATCTATAAATAAAGCAACCACCTCCCAGCCGTTTTTCTGCAGCAGTTTGCACGCAATTATACTGTCCAGACCTCCAGAAAATAGCACTATTGCCTTACGCATTAAGATATTCTATAACCTCTTCGTCTGTGAGTTGATGAAAATCTTCATAAAATGAACCTATGGCCATAAAGAAATCAGGTTTTTCCACCACCACTATTTCAACTATCTTTTCAAATTTTTCTACTACTTCTGGTGGCGCTACTGGCACGGCAACGATAATCCTCTTTGGTTTTTTCTTCTTTAAACTATTTATAACAGAAAGCATAGTAAGTCCAGTGGCAATTCCATCATCCACTAAGATAACTTCTTTCCCCTGTATAGAAGGAAGTTTCCTTCCTTGACGATATTTCTGTATGTATTCTTCAATTTTTTTCTTTATTTCTTTTCTCTGTTGTTCAATATAGTCTCTATCATATTCCTCATAAACATTTATCTCTACATCACCCCATTCACTCATCGCTCCGATAGCATATTCAGGATTATAAGGTGCGCCAATCTTCTTTGAAATAACTATATCCATTGGAACATTCAATGCTTTCTTTATCATGCAAGCTACAGGAACACCCCCACGAGGTAAAGCTAAAATAATGGCATTCTTTGTATCTATATCCATTTTCTTTAATAAACAAACGAGGACTCTGCCCGCTTCCTCTCTGTCTTTAAACATCTTCTTCTATAATGCATATATCTTTTAATTCTCTGAACATCTCATCATAATCCATTCCAAACCCTACCAAAAATCCCTTCTCCACACGAAATAGAACAAAATCGGGCTCAATATCCTCTTCTCTTCTCTCTAACTTATCTACCGCTACACACACCTTGCAGGACACCGCCCCGTTTTTCTCTATATATTCTTTTAGCAACTTCATTGTTTTTCCTGTATCCAGTATATCATCAACAAGTAAGCAATTTCTTCCCGTAAAATCCTTTTTATTTCTTTCCAGCCATTTTAACTCGCCGCTTTTAGTGCCAGCATAACTTCTTACCCAAACAAAATCCGTATCAAATGGTATATGTAGTTTTGAGGTCAATATCTCAAAAAAGGGTTTGCCTCCCACCAGAGCATAAATAATAAGTGGATTTTTGTCTGCATATTGTTTATCAATTATAGAGGCAACTTTATCTGCCTTTTGCATAATCTCTTTTCTGGAGATGAGTTTTTTCAATCTGAATGATTTCATTTTTCCACTATATCAATTTTCGCACCGCAAAAAGGACACTTGCCATCTTTAATATGATTTTCAAATACAGAAAATCCTGTTCGCTTGATGAGCAATTTATGACAGTTGTAACAGTAAGTATTTTCTCCATCTCCTTCACCCGGCACATTTCCTAAATACACATATCTCAAACCTACCTGCAGCCCCATCTGTCTAATGTTGATGAGCGTTTTGGCAGGAGTAGGAAGAACTTCTTGTAACTTGTATGCTGGGTAAAAACGGCTTATATGCCAGGGTATGCCCGGGTCAATATCCTTTATAAATTGGGCAATGCTGATAATTTGCATGGGATCATCATTCATACCAGGTATAACAAGTGTAGTCACTTCTACCCAGATGCCCTTCTTTTTCATATATTCCATATTTTCCAACACCGGCTTTAATCTTCCTCCGCATACAGTATGGTAAAATTTCTCACTATAAGATTTTAAGTCAATATTTGCCGCATCCAAATAAGGCTGCATCATATCTATTGCCTCTTTGCTCATAAAACCATTTGTAATAAAGATATTTTTCATCCCTTCCTCTTTGGCTAATTTCATTGTATCCAGGGCATATTCAAAAAAAATCGTGGGCTCTGTATAGGTGTATGAAATGGATTTACATCCATTGTCTTTTGCCTCCTTTACAATTTGCTCCGGGGAAAGGTCAAAGCCTACAATTTCTCCATCATGTTCCTTTGGATATTGGGAAATCTCTGCATTTTGACAGTGAAGACAGGTAAAATTGCATCCTACAGTAGCAATAGAATAGCTCAAAGAGCCTGGTAAAAAATGAAAAAATGGTTTTTTCTCAATAGGGTCTATGTGATTGGCGATTGCTTTTCCATAAACAAGTGTATACAATGTTCCTTTTCTATTTTCTCTTACCCCGCATACACCTCTTTCCCCTTCCTTTATTACGCAGCGGTGATTACACAAATCACATCTTACTTTATTTTCAGAAAGCTTTTTATAGAGCAACGCTTCTTTCATTTGCCCTCCTATAAATTTTTATTCTTACAGTTTAACGGAATTAACAAATTTATCAACACTTTCTAATAATGAGATTGACTTTGACCAGAAAAACTCATTCTGCTATATTTATTTCATAGGAGCAGATGTGAATTTTCCACAAATCAAACAAGCTTTGTTAAAGACACTAAACAATTTCAAGCAAAGTCTCCCTATACTAATGGGAGTGTTGCTTTTAATTGCTCTAATAAATACTCTCATCCCAAAAAATATATATGCTAAAATCTTTACCGGCAATGCATTTATAGACCCTTTCATTGGTGCATTAACGGGTAGCGTGTTTACAGGAAATCCTATAACCAGCTATATTATTGGCGGTGAGCTTTTAAAACAAGGCATCAGTCTATTTGCTGTTGTAGCCTTTATACTCAGCTGGGTCACAGTAGGCATCGTTCAACTACCTATGGAAATACAGATATTGGGCAAGAAATTTGCTATTGTAAGAAATATTGTTAGTTTTATAACGGCCATTATAATATCTGTATTAGCAGTTTTTACATTAAGGTTGATACAATGAGATTAAGTGGAAACATAATATTTTTATCTATTGTCATCATTATTTATTTAGCCTTAGGAATAGCAGATTTTAATCTAATGAAATTATCCATTTCCAACTTTGAAAAGCTATTCTTAAAAATTTTACCTATACTCTGTGTTGTTTTTGTACTGATATTTTTATCCAATTTATTTTTAAAACCCCAAAAAATAGCAAAGCACTTCGGTAAAGGCTCGGGTATCTTGAGCTGGATTATTACCATTGTCGGAGGGATAATATCAATGGGTTCTGCTTATATATGGTATATTTTCCTCAAAGACTTAAAACAAAAGGGAATGAAAGCATCGCTCATCGTCGCTTTTTTATATTCCAGGGCAGTCAAAATACCTCTTCTTCCCATAATGATATACTATTTTGGTTATCCGCTTATTATAATACTCACCATTTATATGATTATCTTTTCCGTGATCAATGGATTAGTTGTTGAAAGGATAGTTAAGTCCTCATAAACTTGGAAGAATTATTAGCCACAGATTAGCACCGATGGACACAGATAAACATGGGGGGGGAAGTTGATAGTTGATAGTTGATGGTTGATGGTTTAAACTAAATTACATAATATGAAGAGCCTTCAATGCCATTATAGATGCCGCAAATATCAATATAACAGCAAAACCTATTCTCAAGAATTTTTCACTTAGCTTTGCGTGAAGTCTTGAACCAATTTGAGAACCAACTACTATGGCTGCACCAAATATCAAAGCTAATTCCCAATTTATACCTCCTTTTACAAGATGTCCCAAAAAACCCATAGAAGAAGACGCGAAGACGATAAATGTATTTGTTCCCATTGCAATTCTAAGTGGCATCCCGCAAATAAGAATTGCGATAGGTATAATCAATCCGCAGCCAGATATTCCTATCATTCCTGCTAAAAATCCTGCTATTACAACACCTATTGTAAGGTAAAATATATTTAAGTTATATTCGCCGCCTCCAAACCTCCTATGCCACACTCCAAATCCTTTAGCCTCAATATTTACATTCTTATTTAGGAAAAGTAGAAATGCTGCGACTATAAGAAATCCAATAAATAGCATTTTTAAATAGATGCCTGGTATTCCCTTAGATAAAAATCCTCCAAGAAAAGATGATATACCTACTATAAAAGCGGTAACAAGAGCAACAGGCCAATCTGTCAATTTATGCTTTTGTGAATAAATAAATACCATAGACAATCCCTGAAGGAATATAAGGAATAAACTTACACCTGCCGCAGTATAGAAAGAGATACCAAGTAAAGTAATCATTATAGGCAAATAAAGTTCTCCTCCACCTCTTCCAAACATAGAAAAGAAGAGAGACACTGCAAATATCAAAATAGCCGCTATTATAATTTCAATCATTTTTTACTCCTTAGAATATTTATTGTATTAATATTAATATAGAAATCCAATACTTTTTAATATTTTTCTCTTGTTATGAAACTTACGCCGAACAGAAGGATTGTGCATGTTAATCAAGAGAAATTTTTTACTATTGATAACAGCAATTCCTTAATTACAATAATAGTTTGCCATTTTGTTTTAATTATTGCATAATCTTCAAAATGTAATATTCCACATATACATAAAATAAGATGGAATAATGCAAAAAAAGGTTTGTTTAATGAATGTTGCTTGCAAGAAAACATAGAGAAATGGAGTACAAAAAAAGGTGTTTGCGTCGACCATAGGGATGGATTCCGACAGACAACGCTTACAGTTGTAAGGGAGAAACAATATGGCATTAATAACAGCAAAGAACATTTATAAGGATTACCAGACAGGAGAGATCAGCCTGAGGGCATTGAACAACCTGAATTTTGAGATTGAACCCGCTTCGTTTCTTTCCTTTGTCGGTCCCTCCGGAAGTGGCAAGACCACCCTTTTGAACCTCATCGGCTGTCTTGATACACCCACAGGCGGCAAGCTAACTGTGGCCGGCACAGATGTGGTCAATCTCAGCAGGAAACAGAGAGCCGCCTTCAGGGGCAAGCACATGGGATTCATCTTCCAGGATTTCAACCTTATTCCGGTTCTTACTGTATATGAAAATATTGAATATCCTCTCATCATGGTGCAGAATATTCCGTCGGAGGAAAGGAGGCGGCGTGTCTTAAGTCTCCTGAAATCAGTCGAGATGATGGAGCAGAAAGACAAATATCCCGATCAGATTTCAGGGGGACAGAAACAGAGGGTTGCTGTTGCAAGGGCACTGGTTACCGAACCTGAGCTTGTGCTTGCCGATGAACCAACGGCTAATCTCGATAGCAAAACGGCCTATATGATTATCGAACTCATGAAAGAGATGAAAAGAAAGTCCGGCACTACGTTTATCTTTTCCACTCACGATCAGAAAATCGTCGGCGCTGCTGAAATAATCTATACCCTTCAGGATGGAACAATTATTGATAGGAAGGATATGGGAAGGGACAATCATGTATAATCTTCTTAAGATAGCCATCAGAAATCTTACGAGATACCGCAGAAGAACCCTTCTGACGGCATCACTTATTATGGTCGGCGTTGTTTTTGTTCTGGTCTTTATGGGAGTTACGGGGTCTGTCAAAAGCCTCCTTATTGGACAGATTACGGACTCCATGCTCGGCCACTTGCAGATCCACAAAAAGGGATATGTTGCATCCATTGACAATCTCCCTCTGACAATAATGCTGACGCCGAAGAACATGCAGAAAATCGATCGTGCAATCAAAGAAATTCCCGAAATCGAGGCATATTCGACGCGAATCAAATTCGGAGGTCTGTTCAGCAATTATGTGGAGACTACGAATATCCGCCTGAATGGTGTTGTTCCAGAAATGGAATTAAAGACGGTACCTCTTTTACCGTCAAGAATTATCAAGGGCAAGAAGACACTGAAGAAAGGAAACATTCTCATACCGGAGCTTCTGGCCAGGGGAATGAAAGTAAAAGTGGGTGATGCAGTCGTGGTGATTGCCACCAACAAGGATGGGTCTGTTAACGGAAAACAATTCAATGTCAGCGGCATACTAGAAAGCGTCACCGGACCAGGAGGACGAGACGGCTATATTCACATTGAAGATGCCATGGAAGTTCTGAGAATGGATCAGATGGAAATAAGTGAGATAGTGCTGAGACTCAAGGACTTTGGTATGTTGCATGGCGTTTACGGATCCCTCATGAATACACTTTCCAAAGAAAAGAATAAAACGGGGAAGCCTATATTCGAGGTTCATACATGGGAAAAGCTTTCCCCTTTCTATAATATTGCGCGGATGATAGATATCATGACCTTCTTTATCAAGATCATGCTAATCGCCATGGTTCTCGTCAGCATCATGAATGTCATGATCATGGCGGTTTACGAACGAATGCGTGAAATAGGCACCATTTTAGCCATAGGAACAATGCCAGGCAAGATTCTTTCCATGTTTATTCTGGAGGGGCTTTCGATCGGCATCTTCGGAGCACTTATAGGCGATGTCATAGGCTGCATAATCATATACATATTGAACATCGCCCATATCACCTTCAACTTCGGCCGACAGACCGGGCTGTTGCTGGCACCCCATGTCAGTGTAGCTGATATTCTCATAGTTTCAGTAATCGTCATTATAGTATCCGTAGCGGCAAGCCTACAGCCTGCGTTCAAGGCATCGCGAATGGAGCCGATTGAAGCATTAAGACATATATAGGAGGAATTTGATATGAAAAGATCATTTTTTATAAGTCTTGCAATATTTTTTCTTTGTGCAGTTATGGTCAATGCTGCCGAGCTGGAAAAGATGAAAATCGCGGTTGCGGCCGGTAGTAAAACTGCAAAAGCATCTGTAAGCAATATGGCTGCTAAATGTCCTTATTATCTTATCTTTAATAACAAAGGGGAATTGACCGAGGTTATTGATAACCCTTACAAGAATGCAAGTCGTAGCGCCGGGCCTTCAACAGCAAATTTCCTTGCCCGGAGAGGCGTTACTATAGTAGTTGCCGGAAACTTTGGCTCGAAAATGATTAATACACTGAAAAACAACGGCATAACTCATTTTGAATTTAAGGGCAGTGTGGGTGATGCTGTGAAAAGGGCTTTAGAGGGGAAGCAGTAACATGCGAAAAATCATAATAGTCGTATTGCTGCTGCTCCTGGCCTTGCCAGCACTTGCAGTAGACGGAAACAGTGTTCTCCTACAGGTTGACAGAAACCTGAACCCCGATTCTTACGAATCATATAAAAAACTGATCAATATCGAACCCAGCGGCAAAAAAAAGGAATTCGTACTATTCACTGTAAAGAAGGGAAAAGATAAGGTGGCTGCCATATTTATTTCACCGGCAAGCGAAAAGGGGAGAAGCACTCTCCGTCTGGATGAAAACATGTGGCTTTATATCCCGAATGTGGGAAAGCCGATCCGTATCACCAGTCTCCAGTCTGTGGTCGGCGGCGTGTTCAACAACTCCGACATACTGCGACTCGACTATTCGTCTGAATACAATGTAGAAAAGATGGAGGATGTCGGCGATGAATACATCCTGCACCTGAAGGCAAAAACCAGGACTGTTGCCTATGACAAGCTGAAGATGTGGGTCCATAAGGAAAAACTCGTTCCCGTCAGGATCGAATGTCTTACCGAAACCTCCATGCTCGTGAAAACCATCTACTATAAAAATGTCAAAGATTTCGGCGGCGGAATCGTGCGACCGTCGGTAATCGAAACGGACAGTCCCCTTTACAGGGGATACAAGTCCGTCATGATCTTCGCGAAGATCAAGGCACGAGAGCTGAATGACGAGGTCTTTACCATGACCTTTATGCCGAATCTCGAGTCACTCCGCTGACAGTGGGGAACAACTTTGGTAGATAAGTGAAATCAATAAAATTTATAATACTAATTTTGTTCCTTGTGTCATTTCCTGCTTTTGCACAGGATGAATATTTCTTTGACCTTTCTGAAATAGAAAAGGAAATAGAGAAAAAGCCCTATACCATCGGAGGATATCTGGAATTTACGCCAAAATTTTTCTGGCTTGATCATGATGCCGCCTTTTACAAACTTAATTTTTACAACCATCCGGAAAAAGATTACCTCGATGAATACAACTTTAAGCTGTCAATAAACGGGGGATACAAGAAGGGGATTTCAGAGGTCTACATCCGGACAAATATAAATAAAACGGAGTCGGATATCAAATCCAGGACGGATGTTACCATCGATGAAGGATATCTGTCCGTCAAACCATCCTCCAGTTTCAACATCAGCATAGGCAAAAAAGCGCTTAAGTGGGGGAAGGGTTACGCATGGAATCCTGTGGCATTTGTCGGCCGGCCGAAGAATCCCAATGATCCCGACCTTGCTCTTGAAGGATATATCATGGCATCGGCAGATTACATAAAGAGTTTCTCCGGACCGTTGCAGACCATATCCGTCACTCCCGTTGTGATTCCCGTATATGAGCATATAAACAGTGAATTCGGCGTGCGGAACAACATAAATTATGCATGCAAAGTCTACTTTCTCCTCTATGATACGGACATCGATTTCATGTTTTTAAAGGGAAACAGTAAACCTTCTCGTTTCGGAGCAGACTTTTCCAGGAATATAACATCAAACCTTGAAATCCACGGTGAATTCGCATATATCGATGACATCACAAAAGTGACTGTTGACAGTGCCGGCAATAAAAAACAGTCAACCTATAATGCAAAAAGTTATCTTCTCGGCATCAGGTATCTCACGAAATCCGATACGACCTTCATTTGTGAATATTACCGTAACGGAACGGGACTTACAGGGGAAGATATGGAGGGGTTTTTCAGCCTTGTGAATAACGGTTATAATGCATACATTTTGTCAAACAATGAAACACTCCTGAAAAAGGCAAATACAATGACCAAAGGTAATTACGGAAGACCGAATCCCATGAGGGATTATATGTACCTGCGCATCTCACAGAAAGAGCCATTCGACATTCTTTATCTTACACCGTCAATCACATGCATATACAACATTAATGATAAAAGTTACTCCCTTTCTCCCGAGATTCTCTATACGGGGATTACAAACCTCGATTTGCGGCTGAAGGCCGCTTTCCTTACAGGACCTAACAGCTCCGAATTCGGTGAGAAACAGAATGACTGCCGCATTGAATTTAGGGCACGGTATTATTTTGACGCGGTAAGCCTGTTCAATTAGATCCACTATCAAAAAAATATTACCCTATTTTACCTATTTGGAATGGACGGCGTGCAAGGTGAGTAGATTAAGTTTTTTCTCTTGTTATGAAACTTACGCCGAACAGGAAGATTGTGCATATAACAATACCCATTAACGGTAGATATTCTTTAAAAGGGATATTGAGATGCGGAATTTTACCCAACAGTCCCACTGTTCCTCCGCCAACGAGGGCTGATAAGGCTCCTTTGGAACTTAGTTTTAATCTTTTTCTATAAAATCCTGCAATGGTGGGAATCACCAGACCGCAGGTAAAGATGGTATAGGCGAATAAAAGGGAAGAGATTACACCTTTTAAGGTTAGGGCTAAAACCAGTGCTATTAAACCTAAGATAACCAAATTTATTCGTGTAAACAAGATGGTCTTTTTTTCATTGAGTGAATAGAGATTTTTTAATATATCTTCAGTTAGAATAATACTTTGAGACAAGAGACAGGTGTCTGCGGAGGACATAAGTGCGGCAAGTAACGCGGCAAGGACAATTGCGTTTAAGCCAGGTGGCAATGCTTCCTTTATTATTTGAGGAAATGCTTGTTCGGGAGAGATTTCTGGATATAGAATCTTTGCGCCTATGCCTATCAAAGCAATGGCGAAAGCAAGGATAGTAATTATCACTGCTGTAATAAAAACAGATTTTCTTGCCACCTCTTTATCTTTGGCACAGAGTATTCTGGTATATATATCTGGTCCTACTACATAGGTTCCTCCTATTAAGATTAAGAATGAAAACATATCTAAAACACTAAATTTATCGCTTACGGGGAAAGAGAAATAATCAGGAGGAAGAGATTTTACTTCAAAACTGAAATTTAGGGACAATATTATTAAAACTAACACTATTCCAGAGATGAGGATTATGGCTTGCAGAAAATCTGTATGAATAATAGAAAATTGTCCTCCTAAGATAGCATAAATTACAAACACTATGGTAAAGATGACCATCCAGAAGGCGGCGGAACCCGTCCCTATAATGGATAAAACCTTTCCTGCCGCGACAATCTGGCCTGCCACCACGCCTGTCCAGGCAACAACAATAAGAATTGAGGCTGCTAATGCCACAGTGGTATTATATTGTTTTTTTAAAATTTCCGGGAGGGTATAGAGACAGGTAGCTCTTACTTTCTCTGCAAAAAAACAACCCAGGATTAAAAGACCACAGGTTCCTGAAAGAAGCCACCAGCTACCCACCAATCCCTGTTTAAATCCCAAACCTGCTAAACCAATAACAGACGAACCACCAATGATGGTAGCCAGCAAAGAACCTGAGATAAAAGCTAAATTGCCCTTTCTGCCTGCAACAAAAAAATCATCTTTACCTTTTGCTTTTTTCCTCTGCCATATTCCTATTCCAATCATGAGAAAAAAATATATAAAAATAATTGTAAACATATTCAATTTTATAAATTAACATGTCTAGTTTTGCAATACAATAGGAGAATAAGTTTGACAACAAAATTAAGGGAAGTTAAGATACAATTTAAGTGGATGAGGAGAATGAAGAAAAAAAGTATTAGTTTATTGTTTATACCTCACAATGGAGGTAAAACAATAGGATTTAAGCTTTCTGTTGTAAGTCTTGTTGGATGTGTAGTTTTAATGTTTATTGTCGTTTTATTTGCCCTTATTTCAGCAACAAAGATTGTGGATTACCATTTCTTAAAAAAAGATCTTACTTATTATCAAAAAAAGGCTGACGCTCTTAAAACTAAGTATGACAAAGATATTGGAACTTTAAAAATCACTCTTGCTCAGCTCAGGCAAACGGAAAATGAGTTGAAAAATTTGGTGAATATGGGTTCAAGAGAAAAAATCATCAAGTCAGTATCTATAAACAATAATGTAGAAAACACAGGTTCCATAGAAATTAGCGAGATAGAGAAAGAAATAAAAAAGAGACTTAATAGTGTAGAAGAGCTTAAGGGCTATTTAAGAGAGCAAAAATCTATTTACCAGTCTACACCTATTGGATATCCTGTGAAAGGGTACATTACCTCTGGTTTTGGATGGAGAATACATCCTATTACTAAGAGAAAGAGTTTTCACCACGGCGTAGACATAAGAGCACCATCAGGCACACCGATTCACTGCACAGCTGATGGTATTGTCAGCTATGAGGGTAAAACTAAGTACAATGGTAATTTTATTGTTATAGAGCATGGTTATGGTTTCTCTACTCTTTATGCCCATAATATGAGAAACTTGGTTAAAACAAAACAGAGAGTAAAGAGAGGAGATATTATCGCTTACTTAGGCTCAACAGGGCGAACTACAGGTCCACATCTTCACTATGAAGTCTGGAGAAATAGAAAGAAAGTAAACCCCTTGTCTTATTTGAACTCGCACTGGGGTGGTGGGAATGCTTGGAAAAAATAAGACTAAAGGCAATAGAGTGAATTCTTTCCTGGGAGAAGATACAATTTTTAGAGGAGAGGTTCAAACCAAAGGCACTCTACGGGTTGATGGAGAATTTGATGGCACACTTCAAGCAGACACTGTTATTGTTGGTGAAAAAGCAAGGATAAAAGGGAAAATAGTGGCGAAATCCGTGATTGTTAACGGCAGAATTGAGGCAAATAGCATTGATGCTAAGTCTGTTACTATTCAAACCAAGGGTCAAGTATACGGTGAGGTGAGAACACTAAATATTGTTATTTTTGAAGGTGGCATTTTTGAAGGAAAATGCATAAAAGCTAAAGAAAACAATATTGAGATCAACGGCAATCAAAAAGATTTGTCAGACAATCAGGTCTCAAACAACCTTTCTAAAGTTGGAAAAACATAGGATTGTAATTCTCACTTTAATGTGGGTAACATGAGTGGTCTGGATAATAAGCCTCTGCTTGGGTTTGAATTCTTTTTAAATCAGACAATGCCGACGCATCGTAGGCTTTTTTACTGTATCTCATATACTGAGGAATAGCAATTGCAGCTAAGATAGCAATAGTCGTCAAGACGATTTCTGCGAAGCGGAATTGAAAATTAATCCCTTTAATGTTATAAATACCTTCGGGGGGTATAGAATGAATGTTTTGGTTATCGGTGGAGGAGGAAGGGAACACTCTTTAGTATATAAATTAAAAGCGAACAGAGAGATAAAAAATCTCTTTACTGCTCCAGGAAATGCAGGCACAGAAAAATTATCTCAGAATGTAAATATTCCGCCAGAAAATATATCAGAGATAAAAAGTTTTTGTATTGAGAAAAAAATAGATTTGGTAGTAGTAGGACCAGAAAATCCTCTCGCCATTGGTATTGTAGATGATTTATCTAAATCAGGAATAAAGATCTTTGGACCCAATAAAAGAGCCACCATCATTGAATCAAGCAAAGTTTTTGCCAAGGAATTTATGCGAAGACATAATATTCCTACTGCCGATTTTTATATATTTGATGAGCTACAGACTACAAAAACATTTATACAAAAACACGGTTTGCCTATTGTAATTAAAGCGG
>JAGGSB010000067.1 GCA_021159305.1 Deltaproteobacteria bacterium
TTTTGAGTGAGCAAAAAGTAAGGATGAGTCAATCAGCAGGATTCCCTTTTTTCTGCCGCATTATGAAAATTTATGTTAAGAAAATACGAAATATTATGCGTTTAGAAAAAACCATCAACCATCAACCATGTTTATCTGTGGCTAATATTCTTTCCGGATTCTGTGTGCTTACGGCGGCGGTATTTATTTTTATCTCTTGTTTTGAAGCATTTTTACCGTTATAATCCATTGTAAGAAAGATAGAAATTTTTGGAGGTAGAAATGGCGGGTTCAGCTTTTACACAGTTTATGAAAAAGATGGCAGTAGATAAATTGGTCAAAAACATTGATACCAGTAGTTTGGAGCAAAAATTATCATTATGGGCAGAAACAGGAGAAAATAAAGATATTAAAACACTGGCCACTGTTTTTACATTAGGAGAGAAGTTTTTAGGATTTCCTTCTAATATATTAAAGGAAAGCATGAAAGATTGTAGTGTTAGGAAATTGTTTGTAAATTCATTACAAGGTGTTCAGATATATGGGTATCAGGAACCTTTAAGAATCAGAGCTCCATTTTCTGTTGTTTATAATTTGAGCAATGTATGTAATCTTAAATGTAAGCATTGCTTTCAGAGAGCAGGCGAACCTCTCCCGGATGAGATGAGTGATGAGAGAAAATTAGAGGTGGTAAAAGAGTTGAGTGAAGCAGGACTATCATCTATAACCTTTTCTGGTGGAGAACCATTGATGTATCCTCGTTTTTTTGATGCTCTGAGAATTGCCAAAAGTTATAATATATTTGTGTCCATAGATACAAATGGAACACTTATTGACAGGGACATGGCTTTAAAATTAAGGGAAAATGGTCTTGATTATGCTCAAGTGAGTATAGATGGTATAAATCCAGAAACGCATGATGAATTTAGAGGGGTGAAGGGCTCCTGGGGAAAAGCGGTTCAGGCTATAAAAAACTTGAACGAAGTGGGCGTGGTTACAGCTGTTGGCGTTACACTGCATAAATATAATATGGATGAGATGTTTGAGTTGATTGATTTTTCTCAGGAACTTAAATCCCATCGCGTCGTTATTTTTCCCATTATTCCTGTGGGAAGAGCAGATGAGATATTGGAGTATGATATTGATCCTCAAGCCAGATGGAAGCTCTATAAAAAATTGGCAGAAAAGATAGATGAAACAGACATTGATATTGTCTGTGAGACACCGCATTTTGAAGTAATTACTTCTCAAATAAAAAAGGCAAAAAAGGAAAATTATAAGCCTGTAGATGGTTTGTGTTTCCCGATCACTACATTTTTCAATGCGAGTGTAAAGAATGCTATAGTTAGACCATTTTTAAGCATGCTTGGCGGATGTCCAGCAGGTAGGTACTATTGCAATATTCAGCCTAATGGCATCGTTTCCCCTTGTATGTTTTCGCCTTATGAGCCGGTGGCAGGTAATGTGAAAGACAGGTCTTTTATGGATGTATGGGATAATAGTCCGCTGTTTAATGCGTTGAGAGATGCAGCGCCTATTAAAGAGAGATGCAAAAGCTGTAAGTATTATAAGGTTTGCGGCGGCGGATGTAGGGCTTATGCTTATTCTACCACAAAAGATCCGTTGGGTCCGGACAAAAGCTGTCCGTTCTTAAAAACAAATTAGATTATCTAAAGAGACAAACGGGATACTTGGAAAATTACAGCTCAATTCTTTCTTTAACACCGTAAAGTATGCTGACCATCAAGGTGAGATAGTCTCTTAGATGTCGTGTTATTAAGAAATTTGTTCTAACAAACTCTTTGGCTTTATATCCCATTTCTTTGATTTTATCAGGATGATGCAGCAGGTAACGAGCACGCAGAGCCGCACCTTCCGGGGTATTGACGAGAAAACCTGTCTGGTGGTTGATAACTTGAAGCCTGATGCCACCTGTATTGCCGCCAATAACAGGTTTACCTTTCCACATTGTTTCCGTTACTGTCAATCCAAAACCTTCCTTTATAGATTTTTGAAGGACGATATCTGCTCCTCGTTGTAAAGCATTGATTGTTCTATTTGAATCAGGAGGCAACAATAGGATGTGAATGTTAGGGTCATCTCCTGCCGCTGTTTTTACCTCCTCCAGTATAGCTTTTCCTTCAGGGTCGTCTGTTGCTGAGCCTCCTGCCAGCACAAGTTGCGAGGAAGGCGTAAAATTTTTTACAAATCTATAGGCTTGAATAACACCTACAGGGTCTTTGAATCGGTCAAAACGAGACACTTGCAGTATAATGGGATTTCTCATATCTATTCCAAATTCATCATAAACCGAATAAACCTCCTTAGCACTCAAATCTTTGTTTTTTTCGCTTAAAGGGTCAATGCTGGGTGGAATAATGTATAAAGGGTGGGGTAATCTCTGTGCGAAGCTAACAATAGAAAAGATGCTGGCGTCATAATTTGTTACAAAATTTCCCAAGTATTTCCAGACATGTCTGTGTGGTCTGCTAATATCTATATGACATCGCCAGATCCATTTTCCCCTTCTATTTGGACAGAATTTTATAAGAGGAGCAGGTTGAGGATCATGGATAAATACAATATCTGCTGCTTCAAGTTCTTTTCTTAAAGCTTCTGCATTTTGAGCATTTGTTTTTTTATATATTCTTAATAGAGATTCAGGAATGTCTATCGGATTGCCTTGCAAAGCATTATGCATACTCTTTGTGCATTGAAAAAAATCATCATTGCCAGTTATGACCTTCCATTTAGTATTAATCCCCAGTTCACACATCAAAGGCACCAATCTTCTTAGAATTTCTGCCACGCCACCGCCTTCTCGGGTAGAGTTAACATGAACAACCTTTCTTCCTTTTAAGAGATTAGCTAATTGATGTAGTTCTTCTATAACATCCTTACCTACTATATTGGTATAGAGGTCAAGTTTGGTCATTTGTCTTTTCCTCAAAATAGGTTTTAAATATTTTTGAGAGAGTTTCTCGTAATTCAACTAAAGTGGTGAAATAAGGGTCAACAGCAGCGAGTATATCGCACAGGTTATCATATGTATTGCCAAATCCTTTGAGCCAGGCACGAAAATCATCGATTCTATCATTAGTGCGTCTTCTGGCATCAATGAAATGGTAAAAGATACTTCCTCCGGATAAAGTGGGGAGAACTGAGGAAAGTTCTTTTGGTTCTATAAGGCGCCTGTGGGTATCAAAGATAACAATTTGTGACCTGACAAAACCAAACGCTTCATCAGGTTTTACCACCGGCACTATTTCTGTTTCATACAATCTTTCTTCTATTACCTCTATTACTTCCTGGCGTAGATCCTCTATGTCGGCAAAACTTGTTGGGTCAATCATAGCCAATCTTTCAGCCAGAATTGGATCACGAAGAGCACGGTAAGCCCAGGCCGCAAAATCGTTGTTGAATTCTGGTTCTTCAAAGCGAGGAGAAAGAAACCCGCCCCAGAAATGGTAATATACACTACCGGGATGAATATTTATCAATTTGTCTCTTAATTCTCTTAAACTCTGTGCTTTTACTCCTGTTGCGATTGTAGTGAGCATGCAGTTTTTAATAATAAAAGGATAAAACTCTTTTCTCTTTTTATTTTTCATTAAAAGGTTCGCTTTCTTGTAGACGAATGTAGATCCGAATAAGATATAGTTCCGTAGAGAAGAGGTTTTTTGAGTTTGTCTACTTCAATTTCATTTTTCATTATGTAAAGATAGACTCCAGGGTTATTAACTTCTCCTGTAAATAAAAACCCCGTTAACTTTCCTTCTTTCAGTATAATTTTACTGTATTCTCCGTTTGTTGTTTTTTTGTATACATTAAACTTATCTTCTTTACTGATGCCTCCAGTAAAGATGGTTTTTCCAAGCACGGTGAGAATGTTTCTTGATACATCTCCTTCGTAGCTAATTCTTGCTCCTGCCATATTTAACCCTGCAATTTTGCCGTGCTCAACTGCTATGGGCCAAAGAGCATGCATTCGTCTATCATTGTATACAACATCTCTTGTTTCTGCAACATCTCCTGCCGCATATACATCCTTTATGTTTGTTTCAAGATGCTCGTTAACAATGATTCCTTTGTTTGTTTTGATTTTTGAGCCTTTGAGAAAATCTATATTTGGTTTCACACCCTTTCCAAATACAACACATGAGCCTTTTAAAACCTTTCCTGATTCCAATTTTACATAGGTGGTGTTGTTTTTTTCCTCTATTTCTTTAATGCTTTCACCTTTGAGTATTTCAACTTCTGATTTTGAGAGTTCTTTCTCTATGATTTCCGATGCTTTTTCATCTATAATTTGGGAGAGAAGTCTGTTGGAATGCACAACATAGGTGATTGGTACATCAATTTTCAAAAGTGCATCACCAATTTCTGTGTTTACGAGTCCTGCTCCCGAAAGAATTACTCTTTTTTCAGCAGATTGTTCTATTTTTTCATTTATTTTCTGTACATCTCCAAGATTTCTTACAGAGAAAACTGAAGGAAGGTTAGAACCGGGCACATCCGGAATATAGGCATGTGCCCCGGTAGAAATAAGGAGTTTGTCGTATTTGAATTTTTCGCCAGAATTTGTTGTAACAAACTTATTTTCAGTATCTACTTTTACTACTTCTTTCTCCAATAGGAGTTTTGTTCCTTCGGGAACATCAAGGTAAAAGCTGTCGGCAGTCATTTCTTTAAATAAAATATATGGGAGAACCATTTTGCCATAAGGTTTTACATTTTCTTTTGATAAGGCAATTATCTCCTCCTTCGGCTTTACCGATTTTATCTTCCTTGCTGCCCACAGACCGGCTATGCTTGCACCTACAATTATATATTTCATTTTAGTTCAGAGAGCTCCAGTTCTTCTAATTTCTCTTTTGTAGGAATGCTGTCCTTGTACCAGCCTCTTACCTTATAATAATCATCTAACATTTTATCGAGCTCTTCGATTTCTCCCTTGGATGGGCCTGTTTTTATAGGCTCTTTTAAAATTCTAGGTGGTAATGTATCATCTTTTCTTGTAAATCCAGATTTAAGATTAAATAATTTTTCAAGATTCCATATTCTTTCACCGATCTTCATGAATTCTGCCGCATCGCATTCAAATCCTGTTGCAGTGGAATAGAGTGAAGCGATGTCTTTTCCTCCCAATCCGAATGTTGTAAATAAACATATACCGGTTGAATCAAGAGCAGCGGTTAGATCTTGAAATGTTTTGGTAAGCTCGGCTTTACCTTCGTATTTTAGTCTATCTACTCTGCCCAGTACCTCCGCTGCAATAGTATAGCCTCTTACATGACAGGCGCCCCTATTACTTGTTGCGTATTCTAATCCGATGCCCTTAATGGCTCTGGGGTCATAAGCGGGAAATTCCTGTTTTTTTACGCTCATGGAAAGTTCAGGATGACCATAATGCTCTGCTAATCTATAAGAACCCTGCGCCAATAATTTACCGAATTCTTCTTTTTGTTCACCCATGAGTTTTATTGCTTCTACAAGTGCATCGCCCGACCCAAATTGAAGGGGAAATGGTACATCCTGTTTAGGGATATATCCATTTTCGTATAACTCCATTGTACAGGCGACAGTAGAACCTGCCGAGATTGTGTCCAGTCCATATCTATCACACAGGTAGTTTGACATGACAACTGCATTTAGATCAGAGACACCGCACATAGCGCCAAATGCCCATATTGATTCATATTCAGGACCTACTCCGTATTCGCCTTTATATTTTCCCTCTCTTATCTCTGTTACTCTTCCGCATCCGATTGGGCAATCTCCACATGCACTATTCCTTATGAGATTTTTCTCTGTCAATGTTTCTCCGCTAATTTGTCCTGCTTCAGGAAAGTACGCATCCTGTGCATTTCTTGTGGGCATTCCTCCTATGCCATTGACTACATTCACAAGTATCGCACTTCCATATTTTGCTCCTCCACCGCCAGAGAATGCATCCTTACTGAGTATATCTCTCGTTTTGTACACCGCTTCCATGAATTTTTCTGGTTCTGCAACACTTATGCCAAGATTTCCCCTCACTGCGATACCTTTCAGGTTCTTACTTCCCACCACTGCTCCTACGCCTGTTCTTCCTGCTGCTCTGTGCCCGCTAAACATGACATTGGAGATCAGAGAGAGTTTTTCTCCAGCTGGTCCTATTAACATTGTTTCTGCTTCTGGATGGGTTTCTTCTCTCATCATTTTATCCGCTTCAATTACAAGTTTTCCCCATAGCTGTTTTGCATCCCTTATTTCTACTTTTCCCTTATTTATCCAGAGGTAGGTGGGTTCTTTTGCTTTCCCCTCAATGATTATCATATCATAGCCTGCCTGCTTCAATGCTGGAGAAAAATGCCCTCCAGAATTTGAACATGCAATTGCATTATTCAATGCACCTTTTGTTATGACCATTACTCTTCCAGAGGCAGGAGCGACCGTTCCATCCAATGGCCCAGTTGCTATAATTACTTTATTCCCTTCTGAAAGGGGTTCTACTTTTGGATTTATTTCTTCATATATAATTCGTGTTCCGTATCCTCTACCGCCAATGTATTTTTTTGTCCATTCTTCATTTAACTCTTCGGTTTTCACATCTCCATTTGTAAGGTTTACCCTGAGAATTCTATTTTGATAACCACCTTTAATCATGGGTTCACCCCCCTTGCCATCTCTTTTGCAATTTCTTTATATCTGATGGCAACTCCTTTCTGTTTGGTTATTACAATGTCTTCCACTTCTTCAAAGGTAAGCGCTTTTGCGGCACATACCTTTACACATTCTGGATCTCCGCCGCAATAATCGCATTTAATAATCTCTCTGCCGCTGTGATTCAATTTTATCGATCCCCACGGACATGCAATGATACACTGTTTACATCCGATACACCTGTTTCTTTCAAACTCAACAACGCCCGTTTCTGCATTTTTGGTAAGTGCTCCGGTAGGACATACCTCCATACAGTAAGGTTCTTCACATTGCATACAGATTGAAGGAATAAAACTCAAGTCTTCTAAAAATGTATTGATTTTGATACGAGAATCCAACGGGTTGAATAAACCTGTGTGGACAAATGAACAGGCATACTCACATGCCCTGCAGCCTGTACATTTTAAAGGTTCCAGCACGACTACTTTCATTAAACACCTCCCTTTAAATCTCTCCTTTCCGAAGACGGGAGGCATAAGCGTTTCCACTTACACCCTATCGGCTTTGCCCCATGGTCGTAAACTTTAGAACACAAAGCTCGGAGGCTTATATCTAATATAATAATAAGCATTTTATCGTTTTTTTAAAGGGTATTGCGTGTAAATTATAGTGACGATTATAGCAGTTACAACCTGTTTGATTTGCTTTGGGTTAAGGATACTAAATTTTTGGTATAAATGGAGGCACTCTTTTTTTGTATTCTAAGTATGTCTCGCCAAACTTTTCATAGTTTTCCTTTTCTTCAATTACCAAAGCAAAATAGATAATTAAGCAGATATCCACAAGAGCCATAGCAGCATATCCATAGGAATTAATCAGTGGTGCAAGACCCATCAGAATCAATATAAAACCGTCAAATGCAGGATGCCTCACATAGGAATAAATTCCATTGGTAACGAGCTTATCTGTTATACCGCGAGGCAAATCCCTATCTCTTCCCTTAACAGTAAGGTTTCTTCCTGAAATTGATGGCAATGTAAAGCCAATGATTAACAAAATCCATCCTACAATTTTATGAATATTTCCTTTGAACATATGGGGCAATCCAAAGACCCTATCTATTCCTAAACCAATAATGATAGAGCCAGCAAAAACCAGCACAACTCTTGTGCTTTTTTTCTTGAATTCTTCTGAAAGCTTCATATTACTTTATTACGAGTTACATTATACACCATTTACCTTTCTATTAATGATTGTTTTGGGTTTCCAAATAAGCATTTTGTAAATATTTTCCACTCCAACCCCCTCCCAATGCTTTATACAGCGTTATTTCATTAGTAATAACCTCTGTGTTGAAACGTGCTAAGTTTAATCTTGCATTCAAAAATCCTCTTTGTGCATCAAGTACTTCCAAATAGCTCGAATAACCATTGTCAAATCTTTTTTGAGATAGGTATAGTGTTCTTTTTAAAGCTTCAGCTTCTTCCTTTTGTGCCTTTAATTTCTGCTTTGAAATTTTTACCTTTTTTAAAGCGTCAAATACCTCTTTAAATGCGTTTTTAACTGTTTGTGTATATTGAACGAGAGCTGCTTTTTTTTCGGCTTCTGTGATTTTAACATTTGATTTAATTCTGCCGAAATCAAAAATAGGAATAGTTGCAGACGGTCCAACCCCCCAAATCTTTGCCGATGACTGTATCAAATCGCTCAAATTTTCACTGTTATATCCAAATAAACCTGTCAGTGAAATGTTAGGAAAATATGCTGCCCTTGCAACACCAATAAGGGCATTTTTTGCCCTTAAATTTTCCTCGGCTACTTTGATATCAGGCCTATCTTCCAATAAACTTGAGGGAAGGGCAGCAGGAATTTTCACCGGCTCTGGCAGTGCTTGATTCAGTGCAAATTTATTTTCAAAAATTTCTTTTGGGCTTCTTCCAAGCAACACAGACAATGCGCTCATCTGTATTACTTTTGCTTCTTTTAGAGATTCAGCTAATACTTTGGCATTGGCATACTGAGCTTTGGCCTGTTTAGCGACCAGTTCATTAGCAACTCCATATTTGCACTGTTTTTGCCTATATTTATAGGTTTCTTTGAAAGATTTAACACTTTTTTCTGCAATTTGTAACTGTTTATTGATAGAAACAAGATTAAAGTATATATTTGCAACATTGGAGACTAAAGATAATTTGACGGCTTCTCTATTAGCCTCACTTGCCAGAAGTGATGAAAGAGCTGCTTTTTTTTGGTTTCTCAGCTTTCCCCAAAGATCCAACTCATACCCTACAGATGAAGATAAGGAAAAGTTGTTAAAAATTGTTCCTGTATCTTTTGGAAGAGTCTCGTTACTTGTTTTTTGTCTATAACCTGATGCAGCTGCATTGATAGTTGGGTATAAGTTTGCTTTGCTTAAACCCAAATACGCCCATGCCTCCTCTACTCTAACAACAGCTAATTTCAAGTCATCATTATTTTTCAGCGCCTCTTCTATCAATTTATTCAAATTGCTGTCGTTAAAATTTTTCCACCAATTTACATTAATGATCTGTTTTTGAGCTGTTTTATTATCATACTTAGACGGTAAATCCATTTTCAGCGTTGAAAGCTTAGGCGTAAAAGAACAGCTTGACAACAGCAAAATAGCACTTATCCAGAGGATTAAGGTTTTATTTTTCACCTTTTTCTCCTCTGTGTAAATTTTTCTTTCAGCTTCATAATAAGGTAAAAAAACAGCGGTATAAATAATGTCCCTATAATAGTCTGAAATAACATACCGCTTATAACCGTTGTGCCTATTATATGACGGGAAGAAGCACCAGCACCTCCCCATAAAATCAATGGCAAACTGGCTGCAATAAAGGTAAGAGATGTCATAATAATAGGTCTGAATCTTATTTTTGCGCCCTCAATAGTAGCATCAAATAATGAGTAATTCACCTCCATTCTCTGCAGGGCAAATTTAACCACCAGGATGGCGTTCTTAGCGGACAATCCCGCGAGAACCAACACACCTATGTTGAAATAGATATCTTTCTCTAAATGTCCCAGCCATAAACCTAAAACAGCACCGAATATGGCAAATGGAATTATCAGCATAATGGCAAATGGTATAGTAAAACTCTCATAAAGCGCTGCAAGGATTAGAAACACAAAAACTGCCGTGTATATAAATACATTATTTCCGGATTTTGATAGTTGCTTTTCCTGATATGATATTCCCGACCAGCTAATAGTATACCCTGGAGGCAATACCTCGTTAGCAATTTCTTGTATAGCTTTCATAGCATCGCCGGAGCTGTATCCAAATGTTGGCTGTCCTGTAATGTTGGCTGCTGTAAACATATTAAATCGCTGCACAATATCGGGACCAACGATTCTCTTCAGGCTTACAAGCGAGCTTGCCGGTATAAGCTTTCCTGTTCTTGATTTTACAAATACATCACTATAATCCCTTAAATTCTTTCTAAAGTTTTCATCGGACTGCATATTGACATGAAATGTTCTTCCATACAGATTAAAATCATTTACATAATAGGTCCCAAATGTGGATTGAAGCGTTGTAAATATATCCGCTATCGGGACATTCAAAGCCCTTGCTTTCTCTCTATTCACCATTATCTTATACTGCGGCACATTGGTGTTGAGTGTTGAGCGCACCAGCGTCAATCTTTTATCTCTATTTGCCTTATCTACTATCTCTTTCACATACTTGTTGAGAAGCTGAATATCGCCGCCTGTTCTATCCTGAACATACATCTCAAATCCACCGGTCACGCTCATGCCCATTATAGGCGGTGGATTCAAAGCCAAAATATAGGCATCTTTATTGAGAGAAAATTTCATCATAAGCTGTTTTATCACATCCCAGGAACTATCCTTTCTTTCTGACCAATCCTTTAAATGCACAAAACCCACGCCGGAATCAGTTTTATAGGCAAATGTCATTAAGTCTATACCCGATACATAGCCGGTAGTTACAACATTTGGATTACTTTTAACGATATTTTCTATACTGTTCTGAACAGCTATGGTTCTGCTCAATGATGAACCGGGCATCAGATAATACATAAGCATGATATCACCCTTATCTTCTTCCGGTACCAATCCCGTAGGCAATCTATTTGATAGAAAGACTGTTGCACCTATCATAACGGCAAATATAATCAATCCGATAGCGGATAGTTTTATTATTTGTCTTACGCTTTTTGTAAAACTATCTGTCAAACGGTTAAATATAGAATAAAATGCCCTTGAAAGCCTTGTTTCTCTTACACCGCCTTTTCTTAGAATCAGAGCGCATAAAACAGGGGTCAATGTTAATGCCACGATACCGGAGATGGTTGCAGATGTTGCAATGGTTAAAGCAAATTGTTGATACATCTTTCCACTAAAGCCGCCAACAAATGATGCAGGAATGAAGACGGCATCCAGGACCAGGATGATGGCTACAATGGGAGAAGTTATTTCCTTCATTGATTTTATTGCGGCTTCTTTTGGACTGATATCTTCGCTTTTCGCTATCCTGTCTGTATTTTCTATAACAACTATGGCATCATCCACAACGAGTCCTATGGCGAGAACTAATCCGAATAGTGTTAAAAGATTGATAGAAAAGCCCGCCGCATAGAATCCTGCAAATGTGCCTATGATAGATATCGGAATGGCGAGCATAGGTATTGTCGTAGCCCTTAATGTTCCCAAAAATAGATAAACAACAACTGAAACCAACAATATGGAGAGCAATAATGTATAAACAACTTCGTTAATGGATGTATGTATAAACTTTGTAATATCATAGACATTGTGATATTTAATGTCAGGCGGAAATCTTTGCGAGAGTTCCTTCATAGTTTTATCCACCCTTTTAGAGACCTCAAGTGCATTGGCGCCGGGAGACAGCCAAATTCCCATAGCAACAGCTTCTTGTCCATTGTAATTGCTATTTGAAAAGTATCTCTCCGCACCTAATGCCACCCTTGCAACATCTTTTAGTTTTAATGCGGAGCCGTCGCTATTTGACCTTATAATAATATTTTCAAACTGTTTAACTGTTTTTAGGCGACCCTTGGTTGTTATACTATATGTATAAGTGCTGTTTTTTATAGGTTCCTGGCCTATTTGTCCTGCCGCAAACTGCTCATTCTGGCTTTTTATGGCACCAGCAACATCTGTTGGAGACAAACCATAGGAGGCAAGCTTGTCAGGTTTCAGCCATACCCTGATGGAATAGTCCTTACTGCCAAATACAATGGTATCTCCAACGCCGGGAACCCTCTTTATGTCATCCAATATATTAACAAGCAAATAATTAGTAATATATGTGGTATCATGCTTGTTGTTCTTAGAAGTAAAGGCAAACACCTTTAGAATATCAGGTGTTCTTTCTCTGAC
>JAGGSB010000068.1 GCA_021159305.1 Deltaproteobacteria bacterium
CTAAAGCCCTCTCTTTTGGCCTTAGATTATGGTTTATCAGGTGTTCACTTTTAAACTTTAAATCGTACAAAAACGGTTCACTTTTAATTTTTAAATGACATGCTTTCAGTGACTCCTTGACACCTCTAACAATTGAACTTATAATATTCCTTCTGTTATGGAGGCACATATAGTGAAACTTGACAAACAATTTAGCGAACTCAATGCGGAATTTATAAGCCCTACATATGGGATAATAGACCTGGAAGAGATCACGAACACTATTGCCCAGCAGACTTGCGAAGAACCAGAAGATTATAGATTAATTGTAGGCACAGATTCCAAGCGCCGAGATATCTGTGCTGTATATGTCACGGTGATTATACTCTACCATATAGGAAAAGGGGGTACTTACTTTTATCAGAGATCTCGTAGCGAAATAGGCAAACATAGCCTGCAGGCTACCATCTTCCACGAAACAGCCCTGAGTTTAGCTACCGCCGCCAAATTAGACGAGTTGCTCAAGAAAAAGGGCGTATCCAAATTAGAAATAGAGATTCATTCTGATGTAGGTAGTCACGGAAAGACTAAAAAGTTGATTAAAGAAGTAGTTTCCTGGATTGATAGTTCGGGTTATTCGTGCTGCATTAAGCCCGAAAGTTTTGGAGCCAGTTCTGTAGCAGATAAATATACAGATTAAATCACCTTAGTTTGAGTTTGTGATAAGCCTTTAAAACTATTTTTTCGTCGTATATAATAAAGTGTGTTTTTCCATAAATAATAAATGAAGCATATAGAATGTAAGGAGAATTGTGATGGGGATTTTAAACAGGCCAAACGACTTGAGCATCGAAAGAACAATACCGCTAAGTAAAGATTTGGTTTTAAGAAATAATATTATGGTAATAGATGCACCGCTGTTAGGCAACACAAGATTTGGGTTATTACTTGAAAAGATGGATACATTAGCGTCAGACACGGCAAGAAAATACATTCATCAGTTCTATCCCGATGTTGTTGTTATTACGGCTGCTATTGATGATACGATAATTAGAAATGCAACAGATGTAACAAAAGACCTATTATTCAAATCCAGAATAAATTATGTCGGTAAAACTTCTATGGAAATTGGCATAAGGATAGAGCAGCCAGGTACCCCAATAACTCATATTGCCACATGTTATTTTACAATGGTTGCAAGAAAAGGACCTAGAGAAAAAAGGGTAAGTGTTCAAATACCGCCATTGAACTATATAGATGACATGGAAAAAAGAAGATACAAAAAGGCTATGGAGAGAAAGGAACTGTATTTGAAAGAAAAAAACCTTATGAAACAGCCGCCGTCGTTGGACGAGTATAAACTCTTATCCGAACTTCATAAATCTCAAGATGATCCCAATTTTAATGGTATTTTATCTGGAAAACTTGTAATGAGAAGCTGGGAAAGAATGTTTCCAGCATACAAAAATCCCAATCAAACAATATTCGGAGGATATTTGGCAAAAAGAGCATATGAGTTGTCATCTATATGCGTAGAGTTGATAGCCACGCACAGACCCATAATAGCTGCCGTGAACAGAATAAACTTTATAAACCCTGTAAAAATAGGTGATAAACTATTATTTACAGCTCATATAGTATACACTGAAAAATGTTTTATATGTGTTGAGGCTACCATAGGTAGGATGGGACGCAATGAACATAAAATCAGCGCGCAATCCAATTCATGTCTTTTTACATTTATTAATGTGGATGAAAATTTAACCCCCCATCATGTAGACAAAATATATCCTACAACCTACGCAGAAGATGACGGGTATCTTGAGGCCTCAAGAAGCCTTAAAGATATTATGTCTGAGCTACATGGAGGACTACTCAAAA